>NZ_JAUBTK010000033.1:54687-72111 GCF_036702455.1 Microcoleus sp. D2_18a_D3 | reverse complement strand
CCGTCCTTTTTGGACGGGCGGGACGCCCATCCCACAATAACAATTAAAATTGTAAGTTATTTAATTCGCGATCCTTAGAGAAAACCTCAACCCGCCCCAAAAGCTCATGTTTTGGCCATGCTTTCGGTAAACGCGCCACTGGCTTTTTTTTAACTATCGCGGTTATTTTAGAGGAATAAATATTATCCAATATTTATCAAACAATGCTGCCGTCAGGCATGATTGTTCCTTTCAAAATAGCTTCGCCCAAATTCGCTCCCGCCAAGTTCGCTCCTCTGAGATTTGCCCCGGTCAAATTAGCCCCTCTCAAATCAGCTTTGCCGAGGTTTGCCCACCGGAAATCTGCCGCGCTCAACTGTGCAAAACTGAGATTTGCCCGGAAAAGATATGCTCCAGTGAAGTGAGATTCTCCGAGGTTAGCTTTAGAGAAATTAGCTGCATAGCAATGTGCTTCAATCAATTCGGCTTGAGTCAGATTAGCTTGACTGAGATTAGCACAGTTGAGGTTCGCGCCCATTGCATTAACTCGAAACATCACCGCACCGATTAAATTCGCCTCTCCAAAATCGGTTTGTTGGAGATTTGCACCGCTAATATCCGCCCCAATTAAATTAGCACCGCTCAAATCAGATCCTCTGAAGTCAGCCGCTTGGAGGTTGGTTCCAGTTAAATTAGCTTTAATTAAATTAGTTTCGAGCAGTTGCGCTCCAGCAAGATTTGCTAAACTGATGTTGGATTCGGCGAGGTTTGCCGCAATTAATTTAGCCTTAAACAAATCGGTCTTAAAAAGGTTAGACCGCCAAAGATACGCACCTCTGAGATTTGCTTCGGCGAGGTTAGCTTCGCTGAGATCCGGTTCTATATTTGGGTTGAGACTTCTCCATTCAATCCAAGTAACTGCACCTTTTTTTAACAGCGCTAAATGCTGTGTATTTGCCATAATTTCATCTCCTTTAACGGCTATTCCTTCCGACCAACAATTGCTGGATTTTCTCGACCCGTCACGTTTTCCACCGCCGCAATTGCTGCCTGGGAACCTGCTATAATATCTCGTTCTGCGCCGCCGAGGTAAAGCCGTCCGAAACTTCCTACAGCCTGAACCTCTAAGATGTTAATAGATGCGCCTTTTTCTGCTTCATTGGCCGCCAGCGCTGCATAGGCCGCCGGTTCTACTTCTAAGACGTAAAGCGTTTGTCCCGCCAGCAGCAACTGTCCGCGGCGGGTGCGGTTGATTAATTGTGTTTGGTGGGGGTCAATGTTGCGAATAATTTGACTGGAAATCACTCGCGGTTTGATACCTTCTTCTCTGCGGACTCCCATGAATTCTAGAATTGCTTTGCCTGCGGCCCGCGTTTCCCCCTGCAGGCCCGAGTGTACTTCTAGAAGGCCGTACAAGCGTTCGACTATCTGCACTCCTGGGCGCACGGAGGCAGATTTGAGGGCGACATCGGTAATTCGGTTAATTTCGATACCGGGGGAGATTTCTATCCACAGCGACGCATCCCCCGGCAGCGGCAAGAATCCGGCGGCGATGGTGCCGATGTATGCTGCGTGCTGCGGCTGCAAGTTGTCTAGAAATACGTAGCTGCGTAGCTCTATACCCAAAAGTTTTTATCTCCGTCGATCGAGTTCCAACACTTGTATGTGCAATATCTGAGTTTACCGTTTTTTGTCAACCACACCTTGTCTATTGTCGGGACTGCCGCACTGCCTCACAACTGGGTGAGGTGCCAGACCCGCTATTTCTAGTGTCGGAGTGCCTCCGCGAGCAATCTTTAATTTTGTGCGCCTGCTAAAAATTAGATATCAATCTGTAGTTATACGTGGAACATAACAATCTTTACTGCTAGAGGTGGATTTAACTTTAAAAGCCAGCCGATATAGTTTTGATAGTTAAAGATTTTAGCCAACAGAGAGCATTTGAATTATGAAACGTTCTGATTTATCCAAAGCAATCGGTGCAGGTATTATAGCTGCTGGTTTAGCCTTAGCACCAGCTCATCTCCCTGCTTCAGCTCAGACAGATACAACTGGTGGCACTACTTCCGGTACTAACAGCACAACAACCACCACAACTCCTCGCTCCGATGTCTACAATGCTGAAACCGATCGCGATTTTGATTGGGGATGGTTGGGACTGCTAGGCTTGTCTGGTTTGTTGGGCTTGATTCCCCGCAAACGCGAAGAAAATGTCCGCTATACAACTACAACGAGCGATCGCGAACCCGCTGTGCGTAGTGACTACCGCTAAGAATTGAGTCTTAGTGCTGTCGGTCTAATGCAGAGACAGGATGTTTTAACCTGTCTGCAGATCGATATAGTTTTGATAGTTAAAGATTTTAGCCAACAGAGAGGAGCTGAATTATGAAACGTTCTGATTTATCCAAAGCAATCGGTGCAGGTATTATAGCTGCTGGTTTAGCCCTAGCACCAGCTCATCTCCCTGCTTCCGCTCAGACAGATACAACTGGCGGTACAACTTCCGGTACTAACAGCACAACAACCACCACCACTCCTCGCTCCGATGTCTACAATGCTGAAACCGATCGCGATTTTGATTGGGGATGGTTGGGATTGCTAGGCTTGTCTGGTTTGTTGGGTTTGATTCCCCGCAAACGCGAAGAAAATGTCCGCTATACAACTACAACGAGCGATCGCGAGCCTGCGGCGCGCAGTGACTACCGCTAAGAATTGAGTCTTAGTGTTGTGGGCATTATGCAGGGACAGGATGTTTTAACCTGTCCGACGATCGCCAATAATCATCAAAAAACCTCCATCCGTGAGGTTTTTTTGTTTGAGATGATGCGCGATCGAACCAGGATTAAATTGGTTACATCTGACCTATTGCACCATTTTCATGAACAGGCTTTCCGCCCGCTTCCACAAAGATTGAATTTTCTTGTGGGCCGTTGCTCCTAGCCAGTCAATAAAATCATTATTGAGAATGGTGCAATATCTCAGATATAACCGGACTTGAGATTATTTATTTCTTCCTTTCTTCTTCCCTTCTTCCTTCGCGTTCTTTGCGTCTTCGCGGTTCATTAAATAAAGACTTTTCAGACACAAAAAGACCTTAAAAAATATTTTCGCCAGAACGATCGACTACCTCCCAAATTGCCTGCACCAACTTATCTGGGTCTAAAGGCTTACAAATGTGCCGCTGGAACCCCGCAGCCAGCGCCTGCTGATAGTCAATTTCTCCAGCATAAGCCGTGAGGGCGATCGCCGGAACCAGTCCCCCTTGCTCTGGCGGCAGAGCCCGCACCTGCCGCAGCAACAGATAACCGTTGGTGTCGGGCATTCCAATATCGCTCAACAGCAAATCCGGCACAGACTCAGTTAAAACCGCCAAGGCATCGGCCGCGTTAGAAACTGCTGTAACGCTGGCCCCACAATCCTCAAGCAGAAAAACCACTAAATCTAGCGCATCGGCCTCATCATCCACCGCTAACACCTTGATACCGCTCAAATTGAAGGATTGATCCGGCGCCGCAGTTCCCGCAGGACTTGTCTGAGATGGGATGGGCATCAGAGGTATCCTGACGGTCAAGGTTGCACCTTTTCCTTCGCCGGGACTGTCGGATTTCACTGTACCGCCGTGGAGTTCGACGAGATGGCGGACGATCGCCAATCCTAAACCCAATCCGCCAAACTTGCGCGTCATCGAGCTGTCAGCTTGCCGGAAGTAGTCGAATACATAGGGCAGAAAATCAGGTTCGATACCTTTTCCCGTATCAGTTACAGTAATTTGGGCGTTGGTGTCCACCCGATCGAGAACGACTTCAATTTTGCCGGAGGGCGGGGTGAACTTGACGGCATTTGACAGCAAATTCCAGACTACCTGCTGAAGTCTGCCCGCATCGCCCAACACCGGGCCGAGATTCGGTGCAAATTGAGTGCTGATTGGAATCGACTTGACTTCCGCGGCCAGACGCACCGTTTCAATGGCGGCGCGGATCACCCCAGCTAAATCCACAGGTGCAATATTCAAGCTGACCTTGCCTTGCAGAATCCCAGACACATCAAGCAAATCTTCGATAAGCTGGGTTTGCAGTTTGGCGTTGCGCTCGATCGTCTCTAAGGCATAACCCTGCTTTTCAGGTGTCAGAACGTTCGATCGCAGCAGCTTCGTCCAGCCCATAATCGGGTTTAAGGGAGTCCGCAATTCGTGGGACAAAACAGCCAAAAATTCGTCTTTGACGCGGTTAGCCTGTTCTGCTTGTTCCCGCGCTGCCTTTTCGCGGGCTAGAAGGCGTTCCCGTTCCGCTTCTGCAACTTTGCGATCTGTAATGTCAGTGTTGGTGCCACACCAGCGCAGCAGCTTGCCTCGATCGTCGCGAATCGGCACGGCGCGGGAGAGAAACCAGCGGTACGATCCGTCTTTGCCGCGCAGGGGAAAAGTATCTTCCCAGAGTTCGCCTGTTTCAATGCAGCGCCTAAATTTTTCGACAACGCGATCGAGGTGTTCCGGGTGGTGCACCTGCTGCCAGCCCCAGCCTAGCATTTCTTCTAGGGTGGTGCCGGTGTAGTCAAACCAGCGCTGGTTGTACCAGAAAATCCCCCCAGCAGCATCTGTCATCCAGGCCAACTGAGCGATGTTGTCAGCTAGAGCGCGGAACCTAGCCTCGCTTTCGTGCAGCTCATGCAGGGCTCGCGCGTGCAGGATCACCGTCCAGAGGCGAGCCACCACTTCTTGCATCAGCCAAACTTCATCGGGCCGCCAGTGCCGAACCGCCTTTGATGTCACCACCAAAAGAGCCACCCAGCGCCCTTCCTGAAGGCAGGGAACATCGACCAAAGCGCGAATCGACACGGCACCGTAGTTATCGACCAAATGCGCTGTATGGGGGTGATTAGCGATATCTGAGATGACAACTGTTTGACCTGCGATAGAGAGAGCTTTAAGTTCTGGCATCTTAAAGTCTGAGATTTTATAGATGCCGACGGTGCTGGCAAGGTCGGACTGGTGCCAGTCTTGGTGGACAATTGCCCGATCGGCTTCGAGATCGATTTCGTGCCAGATGCAGCGATCGACCTTTAAATATTCTCCCAGACTGTTCATCGCTTCCGACAACATTTCTGCGGGGTTGAAGCGCTGCCGCAAGCGGACTTCGAGATCAGAGAGAAACTGCTCGTTAAGTTGGGCTTGTTTGCGATCGTGAATATCGGTGTTTGTGCCGATCCACTCGACAATCTGCCCCCCTGCGTCGCGAATTGGCACGGCGCGGGACAAATGCCAGCGTTCCATGTGGTCTGCTGCCCGCCGCAGGCGCAGCTCAACTTGATAAACTTCTCCGGTGATTTGACATTCTTCCCAGCGGGCCCAAGATTCTGCCAAATCCGAGGGCGGGACTAGGGATTCCCAATTGCTTTGAGCGGCTTCCTCGTAAGACATTCCCAGATATTCCAACCATTGTTGTTGATTGGTAAAGCGAATTTCCCCGGCGGAGCTTACGTTCCAAATCAGGTGGGGCAGCGACTCAGCCAGGAAGCGGAAGCGGCGGTCGCTTTCTGCTAAGCTTTCTTCGGCTCGTTTGCGATCGTCAATATCAATCCCGATCCCCGCCCATTGCACCACCTGTCCCCCCCTGTCTTTGACGGGCACAAGTCGCGCTAGATGCCAGCGGTAGGTGTTGTCAAACCTACGCACCCGACACTCGAATTCGTAGGGTTCCCCTGCTGCAATCGCCTGGGTGCGCGTAGCGACAACTGTTGGCAGATCGTCAGGATGAAATAATTGCAGCACCGGCGCAGCCAGCGGCAATTCTGGCATCATGCCCGTGTAGCTTTGCCAGTGTTGGTTGCAAAACTCTAACCTGCCGTCGGCGGTGTTGATCCACATTAATTCCGGGACGCCATCGGCGAGGGTGCGGTAGAGATTTTCACTGTGCCGCAGTGCTTCTTCTATTTGCCGGCGCTCGGTTTTGTCCTGCATGATTTTCAGGAAACCTTGCACCTCGCCGGCTGCGTCGCGCAGGGGCATCACCAGCCCGCTGCCCCAAAAGCGGCTGCCGTTTTTGCGGAGGTGCCAGCGCTCGTTTTTTGCCTTTCCCTGAGTCAGGGCGATGTGCCTTTCTGCTTCCGGCTTTCCGGCAGCAGAGTCTTCTGGGGTGAAGATGATTCGTCCGTGCTGCCCGACGATTTCAGCTTCGGTATAGCCGAGCACTCTCTCGGCGCCTGCGTTCCAACTGGTAACGTGTCCGTCGGTGTCGGTGGTGAAGATGGCGTAGTCTTTGGCGCTGTCGAGAATCAACTGCAGGTGGGTTTCGCGATCGCGCAGTGCTGCTTCTGCTTGTTTGCGCTTGGTAATGTTGCTGGTGAAGCCGACTATTTTGGTCACTTCACCTTGCTGGTTGCGGATCAAACAGCCGCGTTCCCAAACATCGATCCAGCGCCCGTCTTCGTGCCGGACTCGGTACTCGACTTCATAGCGATCCGGAATATTAAAGATTGATTGCCCCCCGGCGTGGATGCGTGCCACATCGACGGGATGGATGCGTTCTCTCCACCACTCTGCTGTTGCCGGTGCATCCTCTGGGTTGACACCGACGATCGAGCACAGTCCCTCGGAACGGTAAACGGAGTTTGCTGCCAAATCCCACTCAAACACCAGGCCGTCGATCGCCCTTGTAGCTAAATGAAAGCGATTGTTGCTTTCTTGCAAGGCGAGTTCGGCCATTTTGCGATCGGTAGCATCAAATAATACTCCGATAAACCGCACTGCTTCGCCTGCCGCGTCGTAGAGATAGCGCCCAAACGCTCTCAACCAGCGGATTTCTCCTGTGTCGGCCCGGATGATCCGGTATTCGGGGGAGTAGAGCGATCTCGTTTGCCGAGCTGTTTTGGCTGCTTGCATGACTTGCTTTAAGTCGTCTGGATGCACGCACTTTTCCCACACAGCCGCGCTTGCTTCGCCGCCCGGTGTCTGTTCGCAGCCCAAAATGCTGAAATGGGTCGCCGACCAAATTACTCGATGTGTTCGCACGTCAAAATCCCAGGTTGCCATGCCTGAGCCTTCGATGGCGACGCTCAAACGTTCTTCGCTTTGTTTTAAGGCAATTTCAGTTTGTTTGCGATCGCTGATATCTGTCAGGGAACCCACGGCCCGCACGGGATTGCCTGACTCGTCCCAAATTGCTCGCCCTCTGGCTAAAACCCATTTGTAGCGCCCGTCCCCACAACGGATGCGGTACTCGCAGCAGTAATGTGAGGTTTCTCGACGCAAGTGCTGCTGCCAATTGCTTTGCATTATCTCCAAATCATCGGGATGAATGTAGCTCAAATATTGGCTGAAGTTTTTGACTTCTTCGGGCCCACGTTCCCAAATCTCTAAAAAGCGATCGCTCACTACACAGCAATTGGTTTGCAGGTTGTGATCCCAAATGCCGTCGTTGTTGCCCTGCAAGGCTAGCTGCCAGCGTTCTTCGCTTTCTCGCAAAGCTTCTTTGGTTTGATTGGCGCGATCGATTTGTAGGGCGGCAACGGCAAAGTCTGCTAGGGCGATCGCGATCTGCAAGTCTTCGGCATCGAATTGGCGATCGGCATCGTGAGATACAATCCATATTGCCCCCAGCGGTTGATTTTCTACCTCCAGTGGCACGACTAATGCTTCGGCGATCGGCAATTCTAGCTGTTGCAAGTCGGTAAAGTATTGTTCTGGAGCGAAGTAAAGCTGGGGAGTTTGGTGATTGATCGGGGCTCCCCACAAACGGAATTTGCGGGGTGTGTTTCTATGTTCTGCTGCTTCCCACGCTCCCGCCAAGGCTTCCCAGCGAAATATTTGTTCGGAAGTTGCATTTTCTTCTAGCAAGCAGACTCCGACGCTTCCGGCGTCGCACAAATCTTTAGCGATCGCCACCAGTGTTTTGAGCAGCCTGTGGGGTGAAGTTGCCAGTTGTCTAGCCAGCGTTTGCAGCGCTCGGTTTTCTGCTTTTCGATCGTGCGATCGAGGGATGCGGCGCGACAGTTCCTCGGCGATCGGAATATCGGTTAAATTAGTTTGTGGGGTTTGCCAAGCTTCCATCAATTAGTGGTCTCTATGTCTTTCGGTCTGAGCTGGCGAGCGTATATCAGCGCCCTCTTAAAGCATCTGCTATAAATTATAGCATTTACCTAGAGACAGAATTAGTTATCTATCTTGGTAATTGCTTTTTAGTTTTCAGGCTAGTTGATCGCCTTGGTTGCTTTTACTCTTGTTGCCACCTTATGCACAATTTTATTCCCGAATCGCGATTTTTTCCATATCTAACTTGGACAGAAATTCAGTCTATGCTGGATAAGGAAAATACTGTGATTATTCAGCCGCTAGGTGCGATCGAACAACACGGCCCCCATTTGCCTTTAATTGTAGATACGGCAATTAGCGCGGCAGTGACAGGCAAAGCGCTGGCAAAGTTAGAGACAAATATTCCCGCTTATGCTTTGCCGCCTTTGTACTATGGCAAGTCGAACGAACACTGCCATTTCCCCGGTACAATTATGCTCAGTGCTCAGACACTTTTAGCAGTAATTGGCGAAATTGCTGACAGTATTTATCAGGCTGGATTTCGGAAATTAGTGTTACTCAATGGTCACGGCGGACAGCCGCAGGTGATGGAAATTGCGGCGCGGGATATTCATCAAAAATATCAAGATTTCTCTGTTTTTCCGCTGTTTGTTTGGCGGGTTCCTAATGTGGCTTCTGAATTATTGAGTGCGAAGGAGTTGGAGTTGGGAATTCACGCGGGCGATGCAGAAACGAGTTTGATGTTGTCAATTTTGCCCGAACAGGTGAAAATGGAACTGGCTGTTTGCGAGTACCCGCAGGGTTTACCAACAGACAGTTTGCTGAGTATGGAAGGGAATTTGCCTTTTGCTTGGCTGACGCGAGAGTTGACACAAAGCGGTGTGTTGGGCGATGCGACGGTGGCGACGAAAGAAAAGGGCTCTCGTATTCTCGAATCTCTCTCAGACGGCTGGGCACAAGTTATCAAAGATGTTTACAAATTTCGCCAGCCGCGTAGTAATTAAAAATTAAGAATTAAAAATCAAAAATTGTTCTAATTTGTGTCAAAATAAGTCTAAGAAATTTTTTGAGTTGGAAAACTAACGATGAGTGTAAATTCTAAATTGCAGCGCGCTTTTGAGCAAGGTCGCGCCCTGAAAATTATCAGCGGTTTAAATAATTTTGATGCCGCCAACGTTGCGGCTGTCGTCAAAGCAGCGGATCTCGGCGGTGCTTCCTTTGTCGATATTGCTGCCGATCGCGATTTGGTATTGATGGCAAAAGAGTTGACAAATTTGCCAATTTGTGTATCGGCTGTGGAACCGGAAAAGTTTGTGCCTGCAGTAGAAGCTGGCGCTGATTTGATTGAAATTGGTAACTTTGATGCTTTCTACGCAGTAGGCCGCCGCTTTGAAGCTGAGGAAGTTTTGCAGTTGACTCGCGAAACTCGATCGCTATTTCCAAACATCACTCTTTCTGTAACAGTTCCCCACATTTTGGCACTAGACAAACAAGTGCAGTTAGCAATTGAATTAGTCAAAGCGGGCGCTAACATCATCCAAACCGAAGGTGGCACCAGCGCTCAACCAATTCACGCCGGCACATTGGGATTAATTGAAAAAGCAGCGCCTACTTTGGCTGCCGCCTTTGAAATTTCCCGCGCCGTATCCGTCCCCGTACTCTGCGCTTCCGGTATCTCCAGCGTCACCGCACCCCTAGCTATTGGAGCCGGTGCTGCGGGTGTTGGTGTCGGTTCTGCTGTCAGCCAACTTAATAGCGAAGTGGCGATGATTGCGGCTGTTCGCAGTTTGGTTGAAGCTTTGGCTTTGGTTTCGCGATCGCACTTGTCGGCTTCCATTTAATTAAGAAGGAAGTTCGGCAACGGATTCGCTCGACGGATGTAACGGATGTCAGGGAGAAGGGAGAAGGAAGTTCCGCAACCGATTCGCTTTCTTCGGATGTAACGGATGTAACGGATGTTAGGAAGAAGGAAGAAGGAAGATTTTTCCCATCCCCCACTCTCCCCTTCTCCCACTCTTCCCCTCTTCCCCTCCGCCACTTTTCCACTTTTCCACTCTTCCTTAATAATTGAGAAACCACACGGCATAATCATCTAATAACTGATTGTTGCGGGAGATTACATCAACTGATTCTAACTCAGATAAAGGCAACATAAACTTTTGGCGATCGCTGACGCGCTGCACTTCCACAAATATGCCTTCTTCCTGAACCACCAAATCCTCCAACCGATTAATTGTGAATCTATCAGTATAAGAAGGTTGAGTTTTTTTGAGCCGTGCATATTCTTTTTTGCTTCCCGAACCCATTGTATATTCTTCTTCCCATTCAAACTCTTCTATGCCGGTAACGTGGCAGGGAAGTTGAATATTTTGCTTGAGGTACTCTAGATATTTGACGGAATTTTTTAGAGTACAATCAATATTTTTAGAACGCAAAATTTTGCTGATTTTATTTTCAAATTGCTGGGTATTAAATGGGATATTTTTATCGAGATGCGCTAACATTTCTGGATCGAACCCCGCTCTCAATTCGGATAATTCCTCCAGCAGGCTCTGAAAGTCGTTGACCGGTTTCGGTCTTCTGCCTGCTACAATGGTTTCATCAAGCTGAACTGGAGGAAGTTCGGATTGTGAAGAAAGGGATTGGCTTTGATCTGGGCGATCGTCCACTTTAGACTTGTTAACTTTAGACTTGTTAACTTTAGGCTGGTTAACTTTAGGCTTGTTAAATTTAGGCATCGCTCGGTCTCGCTGGATCGGTTTATCAATAAAGTATATCTTGGCAGAAGTACATTCGTGTCTGATAGGAGGAATCTGTAATGCAACTACTGAAATCACCTGATGAATCGCCAGTCTATCAAGGACAATTCGGCGAGTTTACGATTACTCAAAACGATCGCACGGGAGTGTTGATTTACCGCGCTGGATTGGGGGTGGCGGCGCTGTGTTTTGCGATCGGCGCTACTCTGGTGCTACAACAGGGCGACAACCCGATGGCAATCCAGGCTGTAACGCCTGTTTTTGCTTGTTTCTGGATAGCTTTAGGCGTCAGCTTAGCAACTATTCACATTTACATGATTGCGCTACACCGCACACTACAGGCGTTTTGGGCGATCGGTGGCGCCGCAGCATTGTTTGTCGCCCTACAAAGCAGCCAACCTCTAGCTTTAGCAGTCTACGAACATCCCGCCACGTTGTGGGGAATTGGCTTTACTTTTGCCGCATTAAATGGCATTTATTTTAAGGAAGCATTCTGCTTTAATCGCCTCGAAACTAAGTTTTTGACTCCGGGAGTTCCTCTCTTAATTTTAGGACATATTTTCGGTTTTTTGTCAGCCGAAAATGAACAATTTTTGCTGGCAGTTTGGGCGGCTTTGTTTATCATCTTTGCTGTACGCAAGTTTTTTCAACCGATGCCGCAGGATATCGGGGATAAAAGCGTTTTTGAGTATCTGAAACACCAATAATTTGGGAATGGGGCATTGGGAATGGGGCATTGGGCATGGGAAAATTCTATCACTTTCCCACTATTTCCCTCTTCCCCAGTCTCGCCGAATCTGCCTCCATACCAGAAAACATCTAGATCGAGTTAAAATGAGAATTCGTCTAATCCGCCGCCGAGAAATGTGGGCAGTTACCAGGGAAGGTTGGGTAATTGCTCTGATGGGATTAATAATTGCAATGATCTTAATTCTCACAAATATCCATCCGTTTTTGGCGGTAAATGCGCCGATTAAAGCAGATATATTGGTTGTCGAAGGCTGGTTGCCCGATTATGCGATCGAAAGTGCGATCGCCGAATTCAAAAAAGGCGAATACCGCCAATTAATTACCACAGGAGTTCCTTTAAGTAAAGGCTTCTACCTCGCTGAATATAAAAATTATGCCGCACTAACTGCCGCGACTTGTATTGCGCTAGGATTTGATAAAAACAAAGTAGTAGCAGTACCAGCAGCGAGTGTTGTCAAACACCGCACGGCTGCTTCTGCGATCGCACTTCGCGATTGGCTAGCTGCTTCTGCCATAAAAGTTGACTCAATTAATCTTTATTCCTTTGGCCCTCACGCCCGCCGAAGTTGGATTGTATTTAAAGAAGTGCTGAATCCTGACATTAAAGTCGGGATTATAGCGGCGGAACCGCAAGATTACAATTCCCAAGAATGGTGGAAATCGAGCGAAGGTTTTCGGACTGTGATCGGAGAAATTATTGCTTATATTTATGCCCGTTTCGTAGATTGGAAAACCTAGCCAGTAATTGTCAACCTCCCTTTTAATTCCCTTCGGGTTCTAGCGCCTTCGCGGTTAGTAAAAAAAATATTTATATAGTTGTAAATCGGTGGAAAGACATGACAAGGCAGTGATGTTTAATACCATAATTAAACCAAAAATGATAAAATTATTCTCAGATAAGTTGAGGGCAACTCCTTGTTAGAAGAACGCGCTTACTGGTTAGCATGGTCGCAAATTAACGGTATCGGGCCGATTTTGTTGCAAAGATTGCACCAAAATTTCAATAGTTTGGCAGAAGCTTGGGCGGCAAAATCAGTAGATTTAATGCGAATCGAAGGGTTCGGCAAGCAGATAATTGAAACCATTGTGCAAGAACGCACTAAACTCAATCCCGAAGAATTTATCGAAAAACATCTTATAAAAAATCCCTGTTTTTGGACGCCCGCCGATCCAGATTATCCCCGCTTATTATTGGAAATTCCCAATCCGCCGCCAGTGTTGTATTATCGCGGTTTAGTTGATGTAAAAGAGAATCAAGGAATTACGCCGACAGTTGCAATGGTTGGTACTCGCAGCCCTTCGGAATACGGCAGAAGGTGGACTCGCAAAATTAGTACGGCTTTGGCTAGAAGCGGTTTTACGGTGGTTTCGGGATTGGCTGCGGGCATTGATACAGAGGCTCATACAGGCTGTTTGGAGGCGGGAGGAAGGACTTTCGCAGTGGTGGGGACTGGAGTAGATATTGTATATCCTAAACAAAATGAGAGGTTGTGCGATCGCATTTTGCAGCAGGGATTGGTAATTAGTGAATATCCGGCGGGGACTCAACCGAATAAAACTAATTTTCCCCGCCGAAATCGCATAATTGCTGGCTTAAGCCGCGCTACAATTGTGATAGAAGCTCCGCATAAATCAGGTGCTTTAATTACTGCTTATCAAGCGAATGATTTTTGCCGGGATGTGTATGTTTTGACGGGCCGATTGGATGATGAGCGTTCCTTTGGTTGTTTGGAATTGCTGAGTAAAGGTGCTCATCCGATTCTGCCGAGTAGCGATCGACTGTTAAGCGAAGACAGGTTGTTGGAAATGCTCGGAGCTATGCCAAAATTGGATAGAGCCGAGCAGTTGTCGCTATTTCCCCCAAATCCGACGGTTGAGAAGCAAGGGCCGCCCTTGGAGCCGGAATTGGCTAAGGTGTTAAGTGCGATCGTATCTGGGCCGATTTCTTTTGATACAATTGTGGAAGCGTCTGGATTAGAAGCGGGAATGGTTTCTAGTATACTTTTGCAGTTGGAATTGTTGGGATTAGTTTCGCAGTTACCAGGGATGCGATATCAGCGGTGCTGATGTGAAAGAAAACTGGGCGGTTGAAACGGCGTCTACACAGACAAAATCCGCAAGGCAAGGATTGAAGATTATTCGGCGGTTGAAACCGCGTCTACACAGACAAAATCCGCAAGGCAAGGATTGAAGGCAACAAAGGACACGGCATTGCCGTTTCCCTACCCCAAAATAATCAATTTTCCTCGCTCGGATGTAAGCATCACGGGATCGATTGTAGCCCACATTCCGCACCCCCAACTGGCACTACCGGCAGATTGAGGGGGTAAAAGTGAATCATTCGAGACCATCATGAGTAGAAATACTCAACTATCTCGGTCACTCAGCATTACCCAGTAGTCCATTCTGGAAAATTGACGTGAGGGCGTGAGTTAAATCTGATATCAGTTAAAATTGCGAGCGGTAAAAAACCAAGTTTATTACGTATCCGTAACGCGCTCACCTGACGAAAAAGCGTTAATTGCGCTCGCCAATAGTAACAAATCATCACCAAAAATAGTGTAAACTGGCGATCGCGATGAACAATCAAATCAGGATTCAGCAGCCCATGCAGAAAGCATCTGAGATGAAAGTAGAAAACCTAGATCATCTGGGCTTGATAGCCGGTCTAATTGATGAAATAGGAATTGTCCAAAAAATCAATGAATTAGTAGGCGAAAAACCGGGCGAGATAGTCAGTCTCGGCCTGGTAGTTAAAACCATGATTATTAATGGATTAGGGATGGTTTCCGCCCCATTATATTTATTTTCTAAATTTTTTGAAGGGAAAGCAATAGAACATTTACTGGGAGCAGGGATTCAAGCATCACATTTCAATACTCCGGACAGTTTTTGGAACGGTACTACAAGCCTTACAGGGCAAGCATCATAAAAAAGTCGAATTAAATGCAAGTCAGGGGTAGAGGTGACATTGATTTAATTATCCACGCTCGCCTCAAAGTCAAGCGAGAATAAGCCATTGGGCCATAGAAAAAGTGTCCGGACTATTGACATTTGAAGGATGACCGTTTAGGCAGAGTATTAGATAAATTATAAATGGCCGTAATTACGGAAATATACACAACCCTTGCCCTGTCAGCCGCTCAAAAATTCGAGATAAATACCGACACATCTCACCTCGACTCAAGTTCATTTTATCTACATGGCAAATATGAGCAAGAATTGCCATCACTATCTTTTTCTAGCACAGAAACAGATAGAAATCAATTAGATAATTTAGGGCTTGCTGAATCAGTGGTTCAAGTAAACACTGTATGGATTTTCGGACGAAGAAAGGTAGTAATGGTGCAAGAAAAACAGGTATAATGACTCAAAACCCGTGCATCACCATTTGCGAGCGTGTACAGAAAAGTTGAGCTTGCCCCAAGCCCCCCATCCGACTTTGAACTCCCCTTTGAAGGAAGGTTGGCAGCAGATAACCGTTGGGTCAAAATGGCCCAACTAATTCCTTGGTCGGAATTTGAAGAAGATTATGCTGAAAATTTTCCAACCGAAATGGGCGCACCAGCCAAATCATTTAGAATGGCACTGGGGGCATTAATCATCAAAGAAAAACTCGGAATTAGCGATAGGAAAACAGTAGAACAAATCCGTGAAAACCCCTATATGCAATACTTTATCGGTCAATCAACCTACAGTAATGAGAACCCATTTGAGCCATCACTATTAGTCCACTTTCGGCAAGGAATCAGTGCGAATCTAATTAATAAAGTGAACGAACGCCTGGTGGAAAAAAGCCGCGAAACTACCCCAAAGCCGCCTGAAAAAAAAAAGGATTCGGACGCAAAAAATGAATCACCCAATCAATGAAAATTAATCATAGATGCGACTTGTGCCCCAGCAGATATTAGCTATCCCACAGACTTAGGACTATTAAACCGAGCCAGAGTTCATACAGAAAAAATCATCGACATCCTCTATAAATCTCTCAAAGGGCCAATCAAGAAAAAACCCAGAACCTACCGAAAAATAGCCAGAAAAAACTACTTAGCAGTAGCCAAACAAAAACGACCGTCGCGCCCTAAAAAGAAACAAGCAATTAAGAAACAACTGCAATACATCAAAAGAAACCTCGCTCATATTGAACAACTAATCGAATCAGGTGCCACCCTAGAAAGTCTGACCAAAAAGCAATATAAAACCTTGCTAGTCCTCACAGAAGTCTATCGCCAACAACTCTGGTTATGGTCAAATAACAAACAGCGCATTGAGGACAGAATAGTAAGTTTTAGCCAACCGCACATCCGTCCTATTGTCAGAGGAAAAGCAGGGAAACCCGTAGATTTTGGAGCCAAACTGTCAGCGAGTTGCAGTGAAGGATATGTATTTTTAGACAGGATAAGTTGGGATAATTTTAACGAATCAGGAGACTTAAAAGCACAAGTAGAAGCATTTAAAAATTACACAGGATACTACCCAGAATCAGTCCATGCAGCTCGCATTTATCGAACGAGAGAAAATCGAGACTGGTGTAAAGAAAGACGAATTAGAATTAGTGGTCCCCCTTTAGGAAGACCCCCAGCAAATGTCAGCAAAGAAACAAAGAAACAAGCTTTAGAAGATGAGAGAATTCGGAACTCTATTGAGGGCAAATTTGGAGAAGGAAAACGAAGATTCAGCTTGAATCGGGTGATGGCAAAACTTGATAATACTTCACAGACAGCCATTGCTATTACTTTTTTAGTAATCAACCTTTCTACCTGGTTAAGACGGGTTTTTTGTGTGTTTTTATGTCAAAAACCGAAAATCACACCTGCTTACGGGTCAACCATTATCAAAAGCTATAACTGGGTAAGTTATAGAAAACCAAAAATTATGTTTCGTCGAGATTGAATCACCCATTAAGTGAGATGCCTACGGCTGGCTACGCCTACGCGATTTTTCTTAACTTATTCAGCAAGCCCTAAATTAGAGATCGCATGAGACTTTCGCAAGAGGTCTAATAACAAAAAATCCCCCCAGTTCATGGCTGATACCAAATCCGGCTTACTTACCCTTTTACAATTGCGAACAGAACCCAGCTACCACCTGCTCACCAGTTACGTAATGGCTGACGGAATCTAGGTCTATGTGACACCCCAGGGTGTGGAATTTGGGTTGAAACCGCTCCTCTACAAACAAAGTCCGACAGGCTTAATTCCCTGTCGGACTTTATCGAAAAACCCGGTTTATTCGCTGCTTTTTTCGATTTAGAGTCACAGCTCATCCTTCGATTATGTAGCGTCAATCCTTGAGGTTATCGTTAGATAAAGAAATTGGTAGGGGGAATAGAGCCTGCTGGGGGTAACGTCCCACTGGTTGTTAATTTGATCACTAAATCGTTACTCGCCTGAAAACCAGCATTAACATCATTAATCACAAGGTAATTACCGAGGATCGAGGGATTTGTAGCCACAACTAAAGCAGCGCTATTAATTCCTAGAGCTTGGTTTCCGGCTAATCCTCCATTAGCGTCGATAAACACTTGATTTACCAGAGCTGGTAAATTGGTGGCCAAGCTATTATTGGCAGCACGGCTAAAGCTACTAGGGGCATTCATCGCGGCTCCACCTTGAGTCAACAAGTCGATTTTATCACTGCCAATCGCAAAGTCGGCAACGCTATCCCTGGCGGATACAGAGGACTCTCCAAACTTGAAGAAGAAAGTATCTGCACCCGCTAAACCCGTTAGAAGATCTTGACCGCCCCCCCCGTTGAGCCTATTATTGGCAACGTTGCCAATAATACTGTTGGCTAGAGTATTTCCGGTGCCGTCAATCACTGCGGTGCCTTGTAAACGGAGGTTTTCAACATTTGCAGGTAAGATGTGGGTCACGGTTGAGCGCACCTCGTCAGTTCCTTCACCTGCCT
>NZ_JAUBTK010000033.1:0-54587 GCF_036702455.1 Microcoleus sp. D2_18a_D3 | reverse complement strand
TAAACGGAGGTTTTCAACATTTGCAGGTAAGATGTGGGTCACGGTTGAGCGCACCTCGTCAGTTCCTTCACCTGCCTGTTCAGTGACGACATCTCCTAGATTATCCACAACGTAGAGATCGTTACCCAATCCGCCTCTAAGTGAGTCGGCTCCGGTACCGCCATTGAGGGCATTATTAGCCGTGTTGCCGGTGATAATGTTGGCTAAAGTATTTCCAGTGCCGTTAATCTGTGCCGTGCCTGTTAAACGGAGGTTTTCAACATTTGCAGGTAAGATGTGGGTCACGGTTGAGCGCACCTCGTCAGTTCCTTCACCTGCCTGTTCAGTGACGACATCTCCTAGATTATCCACAACGTAGAGATCGTTACCCAATCCGCCTCTAAGTGAGTCGGCTCCGGTACCGCCATTGAGGGCATTATTAGCCGTGTTGCCGGTGATAATGTTGGCTAAAGTATTTCCAGTACCGTTAATCTGTGCCGTGCCTGTTAAACGGAGGTTTTCAACTTCAGCAGGTAAGGTGTAGGTGATGCTAGAGCCAACTAAATCAATTCCTTGATCAGGAAGTTCAGTGACGACATCTTCGGCATCCACACTGTAGTTATCGTTACCTAATCCGCCTACAAGTAAGTCGGCTCCAGATCCTCCGTTTAGATTATCGTTACCCAATCCGCCTATAAGTTGGTCAGTTCCGGACTCTCCGCTTAGATTATCACCATCATCTCCACCATTTATGGTGTCGTCTCCATCACGGCCGAGAATGTTGTCGCCCCCGGCTAATCCGTTCAAAGTATTATTACCAGAGTTGCCCTCAATGATGTTGTCTAAACTATTTCCAGTAGCGCTAACCCCAGCAGTACCTGTTAAAAGGAAGTATTCAACTTCTGGAGGTAAGGTATAGGTGATACTAGATTCCACCCTGTCGATTCCTTGATTTGGAAGTTCGACAACGACATCTCCGACATTATCCACAATGTGACGATCTCTATTAGGTCCGCCTATAAGTCGGTCGGCTCCAGTACCCCCATCTAATACATTGCTACCTTCACCACCACTTAGAGTATCGTCTCCAGCACCCCCGTTAATATTGTCACTACCTGCCAATCCATTGATACAATCTGGATTGGGAGTTCCGCTTAAGTTATCAGCGCCAAGAGTGCCATTTATACATGATGTATTCAGCAGAATCGAGGTGTTTTGACCACCAAAGTTCGCCGTAGCTAAATCGGATAAGCCATCTTCGTTAAAATCACCTACAACAATACCTTGGGGACTGTCTCCCACAACAAAATTAGTGGCAGTCCCAAAGCTGCCATCGCCACTTCCAAACAAGACGGAGACATCGCCCGATCCATTGTTGGCTGTAGCTAAATCGACTTTTCCATCGGCATTGAAGTCACCACTAGCAATAGCAAGGGGTTGTGATCCAACGCCAAAGTTGCTAGCTGCACTAAAGTTTCCCGTGCCATCTCCTAACAGTATTGATACGTTGTTTGAGCCGCCTTCGTTACTCGTTGCTAAGTCAGGATTGTTGTCCCCATTAAAGTCTCCTAAAGCAATGTAATTAGGGCTATTTCCAACAGTAAAGTTAGTGGCGGGGGCGAAAGTACCATCAGCATTCTGCAACACGATGGATACGCTGCTAGAACCAAAGTTCGCTGTCGCAAAGTCAGACTTGCCATCCTTGTTAAAGTCGCCGACAAGCACAAAATAAGGATTTGACCCCACGCTCAAATTAGTAGCTGCGCCAAAAGTACCATTACCATTTCCCGGCAAGATGGAGACGTTGTTAGAGGTTCTATTGGCTGTAGCTAAGTCAGAATCGCCGTCCCCGTTGAAGTCTCCCACAGCGACGGTATACGGACTTGACCCCACCCCAAAGTAGGTGGCAGTACCAAAAGTGCCATCGCCATTCCCTAACAGGAGAGAAACGTTGTTAGTCAAATTATTGGCCGTAACTAAGTCAGAATTGCCGTCGTTGTTAAAGTCGGCTACCGCGACAGACCAGGTATTGAGATCGCTTGGCGGGCTGGTGTTAAGATTAGTGGCAGCGCCAAATAGGCCCGTGCCATCTCCCAGTGCGATCGAGACGTTGCGATTAACTCCAGTGCTGGCAAAGGCTAGGTCAAGGTTGCCGTCTTTGTTAAAATCGCCACTGGCAACTTTACGGAGACTGTATGTTATGGGAAAGTTAGTCGCGGCACCAAAAGCCAGAACATACTCGTAACCCGCTAGCACTTCGGGTTCAAATACTAACGGCGTTTCTATTTCCCCGGTTTTGACTTCCAGTTCCCAGTCGCCGCCTTTGGCTACACTTCCCGTGAGGTTTTGGGAAGCCGCAACCGACGCGCCGGTTAACTCACTCAAGCGTTTGACAAATGCTTTACCTGTCTCGCCTACTGCTACTGAGCACCCGTACAGCAGGATATTAGGTCGATTTTTGCCGATCAACTCGGTTTGTGGCGAAAACCATTGCTGTAGAGAATCCCGATCGCACTCTATATCATCTAAACTAAAGCGAACGTCGCCGAGTTGTAAGCTGCCCGGAGCACCGTGAGAAACTATGTGAATGCTCTCAATATTGGTACGAAGAGCTAAAATTTGAGTAATTTGGTCGATCGCATCCCGGTTCCCATCCAAAACGACTACTTCCGTACCCGGTTTTACCCCAGCGACTAAACTTTGATAATTTTCTACTTGAGTGTCGATAAAGGCGATCGCACTTGGTGAAACTTGATTATTTAAATTTGGCATACTGCACCTACTAATAGCTAAAAAAAGACAAGGATTCCCCTGTTTCGCGACTTGCATCCGAAACACTTTCTGAAGGTTGTAGTAACCATAACTGTTTTTTTAGAAAATCTATATAAAGTTTTCTTTATAAACACCTTTTTATTTAAAGTTTTGATAAAGATGGGGAATTTTATTAAGTAATATTACGGGTTAGCCAGCGCGAGGTGGATGATTAAACACAAAAACAATTCAATAGCAAGTATCATTATACTTAAATATTAAGAGCGGGATTTTTGATAGATATCTGCGCTCAGGTTGGGCCGTTCGTTTCAAGCCCTAGCGGACTTTCGCGCAAGGGTGGGGGCGGGTTTACGAGATAATTGGTCTTAGGCAATTATTTCTCGTAAAACCCGCCCCTAAAACTTATTCGTTACCATCTTTACGGGCGATTCCCTACGGGATAGCTTCCCACGCGCGGACTTACCGCAAACCCCCATCTATCCCCGCTAAAATCTGCTCAGCTTGCCCGCACAAAGCAGCGTGACAGCAACCGTTACTCGCCAACAATCCCCCCCACTGACTCACATCTCCCCGGTTATATTGCAAAGCAGAACCGTCAAAACGAGTAAATCGACCGCCCGCTTCAGTCAAAATTAATTCCGGCGCCGCCAAATCCCAATCTTTCGGTGCAGACTTTCCCGAAAGCGCAATATAAACATCAGCCTTTTGTTCGACAATAGTCGCAATTTTACAGCCGATACTGCCGACAGCTATTTGATTTTGACAAGGCAGTTTTTGTAACAATTGATTAAAGCGATCGCCCCGGTGACTGCGGCTAGTTACTATAGATAAATCTGCCACTATATTTCGCGCCGAAACCTGCAATTTGACCGCCGAACCGTCCCGACTTTCCATAAAAGCACCCGCATTTTGCACCGCGTAATAAATCTTTTGCTGTTCGGGCCAAGCCACAACTGCCAATACCGGTCTTCCCTGGTATGCTAAAGCAATGTGAACAGCAAATTCACCTGTCCTGTCAATAAAATCTCGCGTTCCATCCAACGGGTCAATAATCCAAACCCAACTTTGAGGTAAGGGAATTTGACCGTTTTTTTCTAAATAAGATTTGTAAGTTTCTTCGCTGAGATAGCCAAATTCTGCATTCCCTAAAGCCGACTGCAATTCGTCGAGAATGTAAGAGTTGACAGCGACATCGGCTGCGGTGACGGGGCCATCTTTTTTCTCTTGGATGTCGAGGTTAGGAGTGTTGGAATCCTGCCGATAATAGGATTGTAGGATATCTGATGCACTCCAGGCGATCGATCGGGCAATTTCGCTGATTTCTTCGAGAGTTTTCATGAATTTCTTTTTTGTGAACCGCAGATGAACGCCGATTAACGCAGATTTCTGTAGGGGCGGTGCCCCCGTGCCCGCCCCTTACTCGTTCCCAGGCTCTGCCGGGGAATGCCTACCCGGAGGCTCTGCCTCCTTCTTCCTGTTGGCAAAATCAGGAGCCGAGCCTTCCTTTTCCTATTAGTAGAATCGGAGGCAGAGCCTCGCTTATATGCGTTACCAGGCAGAGCCTAGTAACGAGAGATTACCAATTAATATGAGGATATTTCCATTCATAATAATTAGGAAACACAAAATTAGTAAACGAAACCGAAATACTAACCTCCAATGATTTTACATGATGCCACCAACCGACAGGAATAAAGATAGCCTCTCCCGGTTCCAAAATTACTTCAATAATTTTCGCATCTCTGTAAAGCGGGTATTTGTCATAATCGGGATTTTCGCCGTCCACCTTGCTGAAAACTCCTACGTGATTATAAAGCAGAGGTGTTTGTTGCGGAGAAATCAATTTAATTAGTTTGCGACCCGACACTTGCGCTAAAATTAAATTAACTGGGTCGTGGTGCAGCGGTGTAATCGTGCCTTTCGGGCCGAACCAAAAGAAAACTCTGCCTTTTGTGTCCGTTGGATTGAGGTATTCGGGGAAGATTTCAATGTCGTTAAATAGCGGTTTAAATTCCTCTCTTTCCAGAGTTTGGTTGTTAGCAACCATGTAGTAGTCGTTGCTAGGCCCGCCCTTGACCACCATCTCTACATATTTGCGGAACAAAACAATTTTTTTGTGATTTTCTATTTTGATTTCGTAATTCGGGTCGGAATTGCGGTTAGCTTGAATTTGTACCTCTGCATCGCCGTATTTTTCCTGCAAATACTCCGGCGTCCACAACTGCAACGCTTTCCAGTTGTGCATAATGTTGGTAATAATTACTGGAGTATTTTTGGCGTAGTAATTTTCGAGAAAATACTCTCTAGAAAGGCTGCTTTTGCGTTCGATTGTGCCAAACTTGGAAGACAATGCAGCTAACTGATTGTTAATCCTGAGATGCGATTCTAATTTCTGCAATAACTGCACGTAATGGCTGCCTGCTTGGAAGTACGGATGAGAGGATATCGCTGTAACTTCTGCGGTTGCTGTTTCCGCATCTATGCCGGTACTTATTAGCGCTTGAATGATTTCTGCGTCAGGTTGATTTAATAATTTGTTAGCCGCCACCCACTGTTTCATATTGTCGGGGACTTCTGGTTTGCTTGGCGCTGCGAGTAGATTAGGCAAGTTTTGCGTCAGCCATTCTAGATTAACCTGTTGTTGCTCGCTTAGGGTAATCCGCAAAGGGGGAAGGGTGATAGTTAGAGGTTGGGTGTCAGGCATGATTCGGGTATGTTGTTTTGGGAATGTTTGGCTTGGTTTGAACTTGTCTTACTAATATAGCAATCTTGTTAACGAACCGCGAAGGCGCTAAAGGCGCGAAGGAACAGAAGAGGGCAGTTCACAAATTTTGTCGAGGTTGCTGTCAGGATTTTAACTCAACAAGTGTTGCCAGTTCAACTTTTCTAGCTTTGAGCGGTTTTAACCGGATAATTTGGTTAATTTTAATTTAAAATTAACCCTTATTCATCCAGGCGCGGGTTCCGAAGCTTTTGCAGGAATGGGAAGCGATTTTAGCTGCTGCGGTGAGAGTATCGGTAAAGTTATGTTGCAAAATGTAGTGGCAGAAAGCCCCGTGAAAAATATCGCCAGCGCCTAAAGTATCTGTGGCTTGAATTTGAGGTATTTCTATACTGCCATAACTGCCATTGCTGAGGTATAAAATTGATTTTTCGCCGCGAGTGATGGCAATATTGGGAATTCCTGCTGCTGACAGGTAAGCAAAGACTTGTTCTGAATTATCGCAGTTTGGGGGAGAAAAATTATCGGAACATACAGCCCATTCAATAAAAGGCAATATTTCCTCTAATCCGGGTTTCCAACTGCCGCCGTCGAGGACAATGGGAATGTTTTTTGACTTGGCAAGTTGAGCAATTTCTTTGCTGGCTGCGATTTGATGTCCGTCAAGCAGTACAATACTAACCGATGTTAAAATATCCTGGTTAATTGTTTGACTGTCAACTTGCGATTTCGTAGCATTGATGGAAATTACCGATCGATCGCCCGTTGCTTCAGTTACAATTATCGAGGAAACTGGCGGCGAGTGCGATCGCCCTGGTGCCAAATCAATTATCCTGACATTATACTCCGTTAAGTCTGCACGAATTAATTGGGCGATCGCGTGAGTGCCCAAAACACCAGCCCATGCCGCCGCATTCCCCAAATAGCTAAAAGTAACCGCAGCATTCGCCGCCGGCCCGCCCGCAGCAATGGTACAATCAGAAGCAACAACTTTCTGATTTTCACCCGGAGGCTTCCCGGCCAAATAAACTAAATCTAAAGTCGCCAATCCCAAAAACAATCCCGTTTTCATATCTTCTTAAATATGTGGCATGGGCCTGTGGCATGGGCGTCCCGCCCGTGTCCCATCTGCGTGGCATGGGCGTCCCGCCCGTGTCCCATCCTTAAATAATCCCAATCTTAAAATGCAAGCAAATCCCAATACAGGAACACTTTACATCGTAGGAACCCCGATCGGCAACCTCGAAGACATGACCTTTCGCGCCATCAAAATCTTGCAAACAGTAGACTTCATCGCCGCCGAAGATACCCGCCATACAGGCAAACTTTTGCACCATTTTCAAATCAAAACCCCCCAAATCAGCTATCACGAACACAACCAACAGCAGCGACTGCCCGAACTCCTCGACAAACTGCATTTAGGCAAAGATATCGCCCTCGTCACCGATGCCGGAATGCCGGGAATTTCTGACCCAGGTTCCGAGTTAGTAAAAGCTTGCGCCGATGCTAATATTAACATTATTCCGATTCCCGGCCCGACCGCCTGCATAGTTGGCATAACTGCATCAGGATTACCCACAGAGAGATTTGTATTTGAAGGATTCTTACCCGTGAAAGGTCAAGAACGCCAACAAAGTTTAGAAGCTTTGCAAATAGAATCCCGCACTATAATATTATACGAATCTCCCCACCGATTGCGACAAACTTTACAAGATTTAGCAAATAGTTTGGGAAGCGACCGACAGATTGTGCTGGCGAGAGAATTAACCAAAATGCACGAAGAGTTTTGGCGTGGTAGTATAGAAAGTGCGATCGAGCTTTACACCAATCGCGAACCCCAGGGAGAATTTACCCTCGTAATAGCCGGCATTCAAACAGCCGCCCCAATATTTTCCGAAGACGCAATTAAAGCAGAATTGCAAACATTAATTGCCGAAGGCATAAGTCGTTCCCAAGCCAGCCGCCAGCTAGCGCAACAAACATCCCTCCCCCGCCGCCAAATCTACCAACTCGCCCTCACAATAGG
This sequence comes from Microcoleus sp. D2_18a_D3, assembly GCF_036702455.1. NCBI lineage: Bacteria > Bacillati > Cyanobacteriota > Cyanophyceae > Oscillatoriales > Microcoleaceae > Microcoleus > Microcoleus sp. D2_18a_D3. Next base: position 47,088 of record NZ_JAUBTK010000033.1, on the reverse strand, counting down.
CGACAATGAATCACTAGAACAACCCCTAGATAACTTGTGAATAACTCTCTTCTCTTCTTCTCTGCGCCCTCTGCGCCCTCTGCGGTTAAATAAAAAAGCTAGATACTCACACTCAGAATTATATGGTACGCGGAAACTACGATCGACAAAAACCATATTTACGCAACCCCCAAATCAACAAACCAATCGCCGAAATCTATGCAGACTTAGACGCCTTTAGCTGGGAGATATTTGAAGACCAACCCCACCGCTTCGATACAGTCAGTTTCTACGTCTTGCTTCCCCCACTATTTTACGAAGGGCGTTTCATCAAAGGAATTTACTTCAGCGAAGGAGTCGAACTAATAAACAAACTATTTCCCCAACTTTCCTCAGTATTTTTCTCCTTCACCTATTCCCCCGGAATCTCCTACTCCTGGGCCCCCATAGCTGACGCCTACTCCAGTTTATACAAAAACCCGCAGCGAGAAAAGTGGTTTCGCGAAACTTATCCCGATCGCGCCCACAAACCAATCATACCACTGCAAGACACCGACTTCATCAACGAATACTTAATTTCCCCGCGCAACGTCCCCGCCAAAGACATCGACTTGCTAGCCGTCGCGCGAATTTCCGAAGAAAAAAATTTGCCAATTATTGCCAAAGCCTTAAAAGTTTACCGCCAAAAATATCCGCAAAAACCGATAAAATTAACAGTAGTCACCGGCCACGAATTTGATGCTAGCAACCTGAAAACTCTCGACGAGTACGCATTAAAAGAATGGCGACAAGTCGAGGAAATTTTAGGCAATCCCTCCGACTACATTAACTTAGTGCCAAGAGTAGACTACTACAGCGAAATCCCCACATATTATTCGCGAGCCCAAGCATTCGTCCTCGGTTCCCTCCTCGAAGGAAAAAACCGAGGCATTACCGAAGCCATGAGTTGCAACGTACCTGTAATTTGTTTTGAAGAATTCAACCAATACGCCAGAGGCAACTCGCCTGTTTTCCCCGAAGGTGCGGGTCTTTACGCCAAATTTGACCCAGAATCTCTCGCAGATACTATATATACAGTATTGGAAAATCAAACAGAATTCAAACCGCGATATCAGTATTTAAAGCATTGCGGGCGCAAGAACTTTTTCAATACTTGTATAGACAGTTTTCCTTATTATCAGCACAACATCCCCGACTACAAGCCGGGAGACGCGATTAACAATTTGTGGTTGGATTTAGCAGTTCAACAAAATTATCAAGTTAGTTTGAATAGCTTTTTGTATGGAGGTTCTCCCTTGTCTCATATTCGCGGGACAAATGCGATTCAGCATAACCTCGGTCAGTTAACAAAATTCAAATGACAGATGATATACTGCTGTTATTATTCACCATCGTCGTAAATTTTTTACCCCACCCCAACCCTCCCCTTATCAAGGGGAGGGAGTAAGAAATTTACAAATGATTTAGGATTGCTATAAGACCGAGTTAGCAGTTTAATGGACATCAACACCAAAAAAGAAGAATTTAGCTATGCCTACATTTACGCCATTGCCTCAGCAGCAGGGTGCATCTGCCAGCGAACAACTACTCCTCTAGACAAGCTGGGTGTAGACCTAATTATCACGGGAATAGCAGCATCAGGTTTACCAAACTTTCCCATTCTTTACATTCAAGTCAAATGTACCTCAAGAGATATCCTCAACGACAATAGCCTTCGCTATCCCCTGAACATTAAAAACTACGAAGAATTGAGCACAAGCAACGCCTATCCTCCTAGAATTATAATTGTGGTCATTGTTCCCGATAGAGTCAATGACTGGCTGCAACAAACAGAAGCGGAACTCTGCTTAAAACGCTGCGCTTATTGGATATCATTAGAAGGTGCAGCATCTACTGACAATAAAGAAAGGGTCACTATTTCCATACCCAGAACAAATATATTTTCGGCTGAGACTCTGACAACTATCATGCAGCGTATCGCAACCGGGAGACAACTATGAATGTGACAATAAAGGATATTGAATTGCTCAAAAATCTCCAACCTCAGCAAATCAGCTACTACTTAGAAGCAAAAGGTTGGAAACAAGCACAACAAATTGACAGCCGCGCTATTATTTGGACAAGCAGCGATATCAAGCCAGAAGCCCCTCAAATCGTTCTACCTTTAAATTCCACTCTTCCTGACTTTCCCGTGTCAATGAACTTGATGTTAGAGACATTGGAAATCATCGAAAATCGCTCTCAACTGGAAATTTTAGCAGATTTAATTACCGGGATTCCTAATACAACTATTCAGGGAATCGTGATTCAAATTCACACTCCTAACGCCGACAAATTAAGTGGCGAGATTACCTTACTAGGTGTCATTGCCGACCAACTGCGGAAAATTAAAACGGAACTTGCAGACAAAGACTACATCCTCGCAATCAAATCTTATCAAGAACGCTTGCCCGTTTTCTGTACGGGAGACTTAATCAAAGAAAATCAAGTATTTATTGTCAAAAATACCCGGAATTTTACCCTAGATGACCAAGGGCAAAACTAACCAAAAATATTAGTGTAAAGTCGAGGCGCTAATCTGCTAGAGATTCCAATATCCTCAAAAATCTTAGTTGCCAAAACTCTTGCCAAATTCACAGGAACAGCATTGCCGACCATTTTGTATCCATCAGCAATATACTTGTACTTAAAAATAAAGTCATCCGGGAAAGTCTGAACTCTGGCGCACTCTCGCACAGAAAGCCGACGGTAAGGCAGAGGCGAATTGGGGTCAAAAATGCGTTTGTCTTTGCCAACCAAAATCATTTTAGTAGCTTGAGGATGGAGAGGTGCGTGTCTGCCGCTTGCCTGAATTGTAAAAGAAGGTTCAGACCAACTTCTAACTCGATTGCGCGACATATAAATGCTGGAAAACCCCAAATCCGCACATTCGTGATTTGGGACAGAATCGTGATAATTATCTAATTTACCCTTAACTGACATAGGCGCGATCGCCTTTAAGTCAAAAATCGCATCTCTCAAAGTCAAAACCCCATCCCCAGGTTGAGGAAACTCAAAACCAAAACCCAGATTCTGCCGATAACCAACAACAATCACCCTTTGCCTATCTTGCGGAACACCAAAATTTTTAGCATTTAACAACTTGTACGAAACCCGATACCCGATTTCCTCAAACTGCGATAATATATAAGTGAAAGCTTCTTTGTTTCTGGGAGCCAAAATACCGCTAACATTCTCAGCTAAAAAAAACAAAGGCTGCTTGTCCCGCACAATTCTGATATACTCCCAGAAAAGTTGACCCCGACTGTCATCAATCCCCCGTTTCGCGCCGGCTTCACTCCAACTTTGACAAGGAGGGCCGCCGATTATCCCAATACAGTTGGGAATTTCATCAGATTTGATTTTTCTGATATCTCTGCGATCTAAAATGGTTTCAGGATGGTTAAACTCGTAGGTATCCCAAATAGACTTATCATATTCATTCGCCCAAACCGGATTAAACCCAGCCAAGCGAAAACCCAAATCCAACCCCCCACAACCCGAAAACAGAGAAATAATATCCAAAGCCACCTTTTTTCACCCGCAATAAATACAATAAATCAATTATAAACCTCTCTTTTCTTAGATATCTCTCTCTTTCTTCTCTCACTCTGCGCCCTCTGCGCCCTCTGCGGTAAAAAAAAATATATAATTCACACACAAACAGAATTTATCATCCTCAATGAATGCAGAATCCATCCTCCAATCCTACCAACACTTCGGTGTCCACCTCGGCTTAGAAAGAATTCACCAACTTCTCCAAAAACTAGACAACCCCCACCAACAAGTACCCATTATCCACGTTGCAGGCACAAATGGTAAAGGTTCCGTTTGCGCTTATCTCTCTTCCGTACTAACAGAAGCAGGCTATCGAGTTGGACGCTACACATCCCCGCACCTAATCGATTGGACAGAAAGAATTTGCATCAACCAAAAACCGATTTCCGCAACAGCCTTGCAACAGTGTCTAGAACGAGTTGTCGCCGCTACTCAAAACAACACCGAAACTCCCACTCAATTTGAAATAATCACCGCAGCAGCTTGGCTGTATTTCGCCGAACAAAAAACAGACATCGCCGTCATAGAAACTGGATTGGGCGGTAGATTAGACGCGACTAACGTTTGCGAAACACCTCTCGCTAGCGTCATCACTTCTATCAGTCTCGAACACTGGCAAATACTCGGCCCCACCGTGGCAGATATTGCTGGGGAAAAAGCGGGAATTCTTAAAGCAAAATGTCCGGCAGTGATCGGAGAAGTGCCAGAATCCGCTAGAATAGTAGTAGAAAAACGCATTCAAGAATTAGACTGTCCAGCCACTTGGGTAAAACCAGCAATAGATTTAGGACAAGGATTTGCAGAATATCATCCACATCCAGAAATCAGCGTTAATCCGCGTTCATCTGCGGTTAAAATAAAATATCAATTGCCGCTGCTGGGAAAAATTCAACTAATGAATTCAGCAATTGCGATCGCAACTTTGCAAACTCTTCAAAACCAAGGATGGCAAATTTCCCCAACCGCCATCGAAAACGGTATCGCCAAAACCCAATGGCCCGGAAGACTCCAGCAGACAACTTGGAAAAACCGCAATATATTAATTGACGGCGCGCACAACCCCGCCGCCGCGATCGCCCTGCGTGAATATGTAGATAATCTTAGCAGTTCCCCGTCACCGATTAACTGGGTAATCGGCATTCTTGCAACTAAAGACTGCGATGATATTTTGAAAGCATTACTCAAAAAGGGCGATCGACTTTACCTAGTACCCGTACCCGATCAAAACTCATCATCCCCCGCAGAATTAGCCACCCTAGCTCAAATTATCTGTCCCGAATTAACTCTCTGTCAAGCCTTTCCCGACTTAACAACAGCTTTAGATGCTGCTGTTGCAGGTGACAACCTAACAATCCTTTGCGGTTCTCTTTATCTCGTCGGCCACTTTCTGCAACAACAATCCCAAGCTTAAACGCATCCTGCGTTAAGATGAATTGTTCGGCTAAACTGGCAATAGGTGCTTCATAGACACTGGGCTTCTTGTCGTAATCTCATGTCCGTTAGCAACGAATAGGAGAATAGAATCCGCGTTGGGAAGAGGCGGTAATTTCATCATTCGATAATAACTTAAAAGCTTATATATGCTTATATATATGGCGGCACAGATTCCCATTATTTAATAATACGTCAAGTGGTCGAAAAAAGCAAGGGGCGAACTCAAAAAAGATTAATGCCTAATGCCCAATGCCCAATTTTTGTTACAATACAAGTTAGTTTAGAAAAATTTAGAGATAAAAGTTTATGAGCAGCCTTATATCGGTGCAAACGCTAATTGAATATATAGAAGCTTTGCCAGCCCAAGAGCAAACTTTACTATTTGACGAGCTTTTCAGGCGAAACATAATCAAGCAGCGTCAGGAAAACATCGATTCTTCTACAGTCAAGGTAGCTGGTGAGTCGGCGATCGGGCAAGCACGAGAAAAGTTTCCAAACACGGCCAAACTTTATGACGTGGTTATCAAAGCAGACCCGCTTATCATTGGAGAAAGAGAAAATCCGCGCCAGGAAAACACCAAGCAGACAGTCAAGACAAAAACACTCTTAACAGGTAACGCTACCTGCGACATTCGCGCAGCCGATCGCACTAACTTTGGGGGCGACTTCGACAGCTCAACTGCTCACATAATCATTAAAAACGAATCAGACAGAACAGTCAGTGCAGCGTTGCTGGGATGGCCAGAATCTAAAGCTTTTGGCGAGACGCGATCGCAAGCACTGCAAAACCTTCACGATTTAGTAAATGCCCAGCTAGCCGAAGCTGAAATTGTCTCTGTCAAACTCACGAATAGTCGATCGAACAATCCTTGGGTGAGGTTAGCTGGTAAGTATGAAAACGATCCGCAATACGATGAGGTATTGGCACACATAGAAGAATATCGCCGCGAACTCGATGCAGAAACCGAAGCTTATTACAGTCAAATTGACGCTGCGGTTGAGACAAAATGAGCCTATACATACTTGATACGGATTGTTTCTCCCTTTGGCAAAGGAATGATCCAATGATGGTGCAGCGAATCGAGGTTAACGCAGAAAACCTTGCTGTAACTATCGTAACCGTAGAGGAAGTAATTCGCGGCAGGTTCAATGTTATCAGACAGGCTTCTGAACCTTCGCAAGCGGACAAATTAGTATTGGCTTACACCAGGTTATGGGATACATTAGATGATTTCAAAAATCTCAACATTCTGAAATTTGACCAGAATGCTTTCACTATTTACACTGAGTTCCGTCGTCAAAAAATACGTATCGGCACGCAAGATTTGCGGATTGGTGCTATTGTAATTGCTAATAATGCTATCCTCGTTACGCGCAACTACCGAGATTTTTCGCAAGTGCCTAATTTAGTGCAGGAAGACTGGACTATTCAACCTTAAAAGCAAGCGCGATTGCTAATCGTAGGGTGCGTCGCCATCGAATTTTTCGCGATGATTGGAAGCTCTGCGAGGCGACGCACCTTACATTTAAAAGCTAATATATGCCTATATATGGCGACACAGATTCCCATTATTTAATAATACGTCAAGTGGCAAAAAAAAGCAAGAGGCGAGATACAAAAAATCCCGCCCCAGCTTCAATTAAAAACTACCTTTGATCCCAAGCCTTAGCCGCATCAGCAACAGCTTGGTCTACCGACTTTTCATCCAACATTGCCGCCTGCAAATTGTCATAAATCGCCTTTTGCAGATTCTTAACATCCTTTAAAGGCGGAATCAATAGCTCGGCGGAACTCAACCCAGAAGCACTAACAATCCGAGCTCGATCGGCAGCAGGAGCATCAGCAGAAACTGTCTTAAAATAATCGTCCTGCAAAGCCTCAACCGTAGAAGGCAAAACATTAGCAGCCTTAGCAAAAGCCAACTGATTTTGAGAATTAGTTACGTACAGAGCAAACTTGACAGCATCATCAGGGCGCTTGCTGTCGCGGGGCACAACCAAATTCATCACCGCCACAGTCTTCTTGCCGGTTTCCCCCGTAATTTGAGGCGCAGCAGCCGAAACAGCACCAATACTCGGAGCATTCTCAGAAATCGCCTTCAAAAACTGAGGCCCGGAAGCTAACAAAGTAGTTTCCCCAGCTTGATAAAGCTCGATCGCCCTGCGATGTCCCTGCACCAAAACATCCTGCGGCAAAAGTCCGTTCTTGTACAAATCTACCCAATACTGAAAAACAGCTTTCCCCTTAGCAGTATTAAAAGCCGCCTTGCCTTTAGCATCAACCAAAGGCACACCCATCTGCACGAAAGATTGCAAAACCTCCGCCGAATCTTCCGGCACAAAAGTCACAAAAAAAGCAAACTTACCAGTCTTCTCCTTCACCTGCTTCGCCACCTGTGCCAACTCGGCATAAGTAGCCGGAGGCTTAGCAATTCCAGCCTTCTTCAACAAATCAGTATTGTAAATTGTCACCCCAGTCGTGAGATACCAAGGAATGCCAAAACTCTTGCCGTCGAGTACGCCAGCTTTCCAGATATTTGGCAGATAGGTCGATCGAACTTGCTGCGGAATCCGAGAATCCAAATCCAGCCAAGCATTGCGTCCCGCCAACAGCGAAGCAAAATCTGGATTTAGGTTCACCACATCCGGCGCAGTTTTAGCCGAAACAGCCCCCAAAATTTTGCTTTCCATCGCCGACCAAGGAACGTCCACCCAACGCACCTTCACCCCCGGATTTTCCGCTTCAAAACCGGCGATCGTCTTGTTGAAATACTCAGTAAACTGAGGTTGAAGCTGCATAGTCCAGAACTCGATTTCCTGCGTATTATTTGCCTGGGAATTAACAGCCGGCTTGCTGCAACTCACCACCGCAGACAGCAGCAGCCCCACCAGCCCAAAAACAGCAAAAAGTTGCCAAGATTTACGTTTCATAGAATAAAATTTGAGAGTTATGGGAACCGTTAGACAAAAAAGCGTGAAGCGAAGCTATCCCGTAGGGAATCGCCCGAATCAAGCGCGATCGAGTCAGTAACAGAGTTTTGTACCTGTGGCCAGGAGCGAGATAGTCTGTTTTTGTGCAGAATCGGCGGGTTTTCGGTCGATCGAGCTGGAATTTATTGACATTCGCAGCAGAATAGCTATTGTCAAGTAAATTGGATAGCATAAAATCGGAACTAGCGATCGCGCAACACAGACTGAGCTGCGTAGCTACGGCGGGATACCGAGATTACAGCACTCTTGCGGCAGTTGGAAACCAACCCTCCAACACGCCTGCGCGCTGAATCAGGCTGGCCAACTACAAAAGAAAAAAATAGCAATTACCGGCGACCCAATCACATGGTTAACTTTTTCAAAGGTCTACTTTCCCAACGCCAGCCAGGAATCGGGATCGAAATAGCCCCAGACCGCATCAACATCATTCAGCTCGAAAAGAAAGGTCAGGCATTAAAATTAGGCATCCTAGCCTCAATAGAAGTTCCCGAAGACATAGTACAAGAAGGACAAATAGTCGATCCGCCAGGAATGGCAGAACTAATAAAAGCCGTCCTCGCCGAAAACAAAATCAAAGCCAAGCGAGTAGCCACAGCCATTCCCGGCCGCGAAGCCGTCATCCGCCTCATCCCAGTTCCCGCAGAGCTCAACGAAGAAGAACTGCGGGATTACATGAACGCAGAAGCAGGACTGTACTTGCCATTTCCCAGAGAAGACGCCGACGTAGACTATCAAAAAATAGGCCTTTTTGTAGATGACGACGGAGTAGAAAAAGTGCAAGTCGTGTTAGTAGCAACCCGGAGAGAAGTTACCGACACATACATCGAAACCTTCAAAGAAGCCGGACTGATTATAGACGTACTAGAAGTAACCAGCTTTGCCCTAATCCGCACCCTCAAAGACCAACTGCAACAATTTTCGTCCCAAGAAGCAGCAGTTCTCACCGCCATAGAATTTGACAGCACCGAGTTAGCTATAGTAGTGGACGGCATACCTCAGTTCAACCGTACCATCCCGATCGGCACCTACCAAATCCAGACCGCCCTCAACCAAGCCATGAACCTGCCGCCAACCAGAGACACCAGCGAACTGCAAGGCATGACCCTGCCAGTCACAGATACAATGGGCGCATCGGGAGACGCGAATCCGGGAACAAATGCGATGATAAAAGTATTGGGAGAACTAGCAGACGAACTGCGCCGCTCAGTAGACTTTTACCTCAACCAGAGCGAAGAACTCGAAGTAGCGCAACTGCTGCTAGCAGGCCCGGGAGCTGCGATCGGCAAACTAGACGAATTTTTTATGCAAAGATTAAGCTTGCCCGCATCTCAAGTCGATCCCATCGAAACCCTAGGACTCGAAATCAGCCAAGAAATTACCCCAGAACAGCGAGCAGGTTTAGGAGTCGCCCTAGGTTTAGGACTAAGGGAGGTTATGTGAACTAACAGTTTTAGATGAGAGAAAAACCGGTTTGAGAATTTTAGGTAAAAACCCCTTCCAACAGAAGAAGGCAGAAAGCAGAAGGTAGAATATTGGAGGTAGAAGGTAGAAGGTAAAAGGTAGAATATATCTGAGGTAGAAGCAGCCCCTTCCTTCAGTAGAAGGCAAAAAGTTGTTTCTTTCTTCCCTAAATAAATCCTTCACTTGTACCAGCAATCTTGGGCTCTGTCTAAAATCTAAAATTTCAAATTTAAATCTATAGCAACAGCCAAGAGAGTTGGGACATTCTTAATTGCTCAAACATAAGCAGTCGATCACTTTTTCCTTCTACCTTGTGCCTTCTTCCTTCTACCTTGTGCCTTCTTCCTTCTCCCTTCTGCTAAAAAATCGAGTGAAGCCATGTACAGCCTAGATATTAATTTTCTCAACGACCGTCCGGACTACAAACCCGTTGCAGCAGCCAAAAGCTCAACTAAAAAAAGTTCTGGTGGAGCCAAAGACCAACTGCCCATATATGGGGCGGTGCTGTTTGCCTTCGGGGTCAACGCCGCAGTCCTGGGCGCCGGGTGGTGGGCGATTAACGAAAATAACAACTTGGCCAAAAAACAAGCAGACATCGACGCAAAACTGGCCACGTTAAACACTCAAGCCAGCACCATCAAAGCCATCAACGCCGAAACCGACCAAGTTACCGCCGAATACAAAGCATTAGCCGGAGTATTCGACCAAATTAAACCTTGGTCGGCGATGCTGCAAGACCTCAGTGCCCGCACTCCGGCGGGAGTGCAAATTGGCAAAATCGAGCAAATCGACCCCAGTCCCTCCCCCGTGGCAGCAGCACCCCCACCCCCCGCAGCCACCCCGGCAGCCTCCCCAGGGGCGAGTCCATCTCCAGCAGCCAGCCCCACCCCGGCAGCACCTCCCCCCCCCGTCGTCCCGCAGCAGGCATCAAAAGTACAAATCTCAGGGATAGCCAGTACCTTTGCTCAAGTTAACGACTTTATGTTGCTAGTCCAGCGCTCTCCTTTCTTCCTTAACACCGATACCAAACTGATAGCGGCCACATTAAAAAACAACCCCGCACAATTACAAGTGCGTAACCAAAACGCAGCACCACCAGAACTTCCCAAACTGCGACCAGTGGTGGAATATAAAATTGAAACCACGCTCAGCCCGACGGGAGCCTCCGAGTTGCTCTCCGAGCTCCGCAGCAAGCAAGCAGACGGGCTAGCAATACGGATAGAAACACTTCAAGAAAAAGGAGTGCTAGAACCACAAAAACCAGAGGTGAAAAAACAATGACAGCAGCAAATGAGTTTATTCCCAGTGGCGGACAAGCAGAAGAGACAGGGGCTCAGGAAATATTCGGCATTAAGCTGACACCCCAAGTCCAAGCAATCGGCATCGCGGTTCTCGGCCTCGTCATTGCCGGCGGCATTGGCTACCAGTTCGTACTGCCCGAGTTCCAAAAAAGCGACCAATTCAAGCAAAAACTTAGCGAAAGCGAGCAAACGCAACTGCAATTGCAAACTCAAATTCAAAAAAAGGCAGAAGCAGAAGCCAAGCAAGAAGAAGCAAAACAGCGCCGCGCCAACGTGACGGCAATGTTTGCCAGCGACGCCAGCGCCAACACAATTTTGCTTGACATGACCCAACTGGTTAATAGAATCAATGCCGGGGTGCAAGGAGATGACCTCAAGGCTAAAATTACCAAATTTGAGCCGGATATGCCCCCAGCGGCAGCCACCGCCGCGCCAGGAGCTCCAGACCCAGATATTCTGGCCGATACCTCCTTCGGGTCGTCCTTGGCTGGCAAGCTCAGACGCAAAAAATTTAAGGTAGAGTTTGAAGGCACTTTCGCTCAAACCCGCAATTTTATGCGTAACTTGGAGTTGATGCAGTCCCTGTTGGTAGTGAGGAATTTGAAATCTGAATTGCTAGCATCAAATCAGCCAATTGAAGTTGACTTTGTGAAAGGGAAAATAGTTCCTGTGGAGCAGCCGCCAACTAAAATTAAAACTGCTTTTGACTTGCACGCCCTGCTGCCGTTAAAGCAAGAAGAAAAAACGCCAACTCCGGCTCCCAGTCCTGCTGCTAAGTAGCTGTAGTTGGGCGGATATTAGCTATTAGCTATTCTTCCAAACTCGCTCTTTCACAAGAAAGGAGAAGGCAGAAAGTAGAATTTTGAAGATTGAAGGTAGAAGTCAAAAAATAATGAATGCCACAATTTTTTTTGATATGGCACTCAAAAAAATGCTCTAAAACCTAATTTCTTCTAATACCAGTTTCAAAAATTAATGGAACTGTAGGATAGCTTCTAACCCTGGTGTCATCAGTTATTCCCCATAGAAAATCGCCAATCGAAAAGGGTATAACTTCTCCTTTCAAATAGACTCGAAGCGAGAATCTTTCAGTCAGTTTAGCAGCTAGCGACAAAAGACTGCGAACAACAAATACAAATTGTAGTTGAGGAGAGAACGTGAAACAGCATCTACGGTTAAGTGGAGGACTCTTATGCAGCGTTGCAGGAGTTTTGATCGCCCAAGCCCCCGTCTTGGCAGTGCCGACTCAAGTCACAGGAGTGCAAATAAGTCAAGGTAATAATGGCGTAAATATTGTTATGGCGACAGAAAAGGGCGATCGCCCGCAAGTTTTCGCCATCAATAACGGCAATACTTACCAAGCCACAATTATCAACACCCAACTTCGCTTACCACAAGGCAACAGATTCCGTCAAGATAACCCCGCTCCGGGAATTTCTTCAGTAGAAATCACCCAGGTAGAGGCTAACAGCATCCGCGTTGTGGTAGCGGGCACCAACGGAGTTCCCAACGGACAAATTGTGCCGGGACAAGGCCAAAGCATCGTCCTCAGCGTTGCCGGACAGGGTGGTACAGCACAGTCTGCCCCAACTTTACCTCCGCCGCCGCCGGGACTGCCGCTGAGCCAAACAGCTCCCCCGCCAGCTCCCCAAGTCCGCACCTCGCAAAACCCAGGCGTGCTGCTGCCAAATCCCGAAGTTACTGTTACCAGGAACGATCGCCCGCCCCTCCCCAGCGAAATACAATCCCAGAGCAATCAGGCTGCGCCTTTCCAACCGCGGGCCGTGGCTCCGCCCTTGGGAGATATCGCGGTGTCTAACATCGCCCCCGGCGCGGGAAATATTGAACTGAGTTCGGGAGAACGCATCCCCCGCTTGGTGCTGCGGGATGCCCCAGTCCGGGACGTTTTGGCTCTGCTGGCTCGCGCTGCAGGATTGAACATTGCTTTTACAGGCGGCGGGGCCCCTGCTCAACCGGGCCAGCCCGCAGTGCCTGGTCAGCCGGGAGCCACCGGTTCAGATGAAGGGCCAAAGATTTCTTTGGACATCGAAAATGAGTCGGTGCAAGATGTCTTTAATTACGTGCTGCGGCTCAGCGGGCTGCAAGCTAACCGCCAGGGGCGGACGATTTTTGTAGGGACTAACTTGCCGATCGACTCGCGCAATATTATCATTCGGACTCTGCGGCTCAATCAAGTTCGGTCTACCGATGCAGCTAACTTTTTGAGCGCTCAAGGGGCGGAAACTCAACTGCCGATTACTCGGGTGACTATTCAAAGCGTCGGCCAGGGAAATGCGGCGCGGGATGTAGAAATTAGGGAACCGGACATTAAGGCGATCGGCGCTAGGGAAGGCACGGGGCCGCTGTTGCTGAGGGGACTGTCGGTGCTGGCGGATTCTCGGCTCAATTCCATCACTTTAGTCGGAGACCCGCGCAAAGTTGACATGGCTGTGGCTTTCTTGACACAGCTAGATTTGCGCCGCCGTCAAGTTGCTGTCAACGTCAAGGTGATCGATATCAACTTGTTGGGAGACAACAGAACTAGCAGCAGCTTCTCTTTCGGAATTAATAACAGTTTCTTTGTCAATGACAATGGGGCGGCAAGTCTCAATTTTGGCGGCATCAATCCGCCCAATGCAAACGCTCTCGATGGGAGCTTGACCGGTCGGCCGATCATCGGCAACCCTTTAGCAGACCTGGAGCCTTTCTACGATGCGAACGGCCGGCGTATCGTGCCGCTTACAGGTCAAGGTCGCGATACCGCCGCCAAAGGTGTGTTCCTCCGACCGACAGCCCCAATTACTAATGACCCCACGCGAGTTGGAATTACGGATTACGAGCCAGGCTCGGCAACCGCTTCGGGAAGTGCAGAGTTCGGCCTGTTCCCGGCGTTCCAGTATCCGAGGAGGTTCCTGTCGGCGTTGCAGGCCACTATTCAGAGCCAGAATGCCAAAATCCTGACCGATCCGACTCTGGTGGTTCAAGAAGGAGAAACGGCGAATGTGAATATTACTGATGAGGTGATCACTAACATCACGTCGCAAACGACGACTACCGGAAATACAAGTACCCAAACGGTGACGGCTGTCAAAGACAGGGCTGGTTTGCAGTTGGGGGTGGCGATCGATCGGATTGACGATAATGGCTTTGTCTCTCTGCGGGTGAACCCGATTATCAGGACACCTGGCGGCGAGCAAGACCTGGCCACGGGCGCGAACACGAATACTATCAGGCTGCTGGGCGAGCGTTCGTTGCAATCGGGGCTAATTCGCCTGCGGGACGGTCAGACTTTGATTGTTTCGGGGATTATCCGCGATGAAGAACGGGTTACAGCCAACAAGATTCCGATTTTAGGAGATTTGCCGATTATCGGTTCGCTGTTCAGGAGAACCAATAAGAGCAACCAGCGGGCGGAGTTGATTGTATTGCTGACTCCGCAGATTTTGGATGATAGCGATCGATCGAACTTTGGGTACCAAAACAGCATCAGTCCCGACGCGCGCCAAATGTTGCAGCGCAGTCAGCCCGTCCAGCCGAGACAGTAGGAACGAAGGAAAAAGGTCTTGCTGTCAACTTTCCACCCTCTTTCCCCTGAGTCCGACAGTCCGACAGTCCGACAGGGGTTGAAACCCCTGCCTCAAAGCTAAAGTCCTCGCTTCAGAGGACTAAAGAACTGATTAGTCCTCTGAAGCGAGGACTATAAATCACTCTTTCAGTCGTCTTCAGACGACTTCAGCTATGAGACAGGGACTTCAGTCCCTGGCGGGTTCCGAGAGAATGAAACAGCCCCCCCACGAGGAAAGAAAGAGGGGAAAGAAATAAGGAACAAGGAAAAAACTTTTCCTTTAGCCCTTGACAAATTACATTTTATTCCTTCTATTTCTCCTTTTTTTATGCTTTCAAATCCACCGAGGCGAGAAATCTTGTCTCCAAGGTGGTATTTTTTTACCTAAATTTTGGGATTAATTACAAAAATTAGCAAGTTCCATATAAATTAAAGGTTCCACCGATCCATAACGGTCGGCAAGACTTTAGAATAATGCAGTGAAAATTAGATGCTGTGGGGTTTTCAGCAGTTAGAAACAAAAATTCCTTCTCTGACCAATTACCCTAGGGTAATTGGTATTCAGCAGGAGTTGTGATTCGGGGAAGCGGACGGGAGCAATCGGGAACCACCCAAACCTCCCAATCCACACCTCAATCCAGTTGATAACTCACAGCTAATAGTTGAACTAACTCTGTTTAACGTAATTTTGCAAATCCAGAAGGAGTTCGCAATGAACAAAGGTGAATTGGTTGATGCAGTCGCGGAAAAGGCTAGCGTGACGAAAAAACAGGCAGATGCTGTTTTGAGTGCCGCCCTCGAAGCAATCATGGAAGCTGTCTCCGATGGCGACAAGGTGACGCTGGTCGGTTTTGGCTCGTTTGAGTCGCGGGAACGCAAGGCCCGCGAGGGTCGCAATCCCAAAACTGGCGACAAGATGGAAATCCCGGCAACCAGAGTTCCCGCATTTTCCGCAGGGAAGTTGTTTAAGGACAGAGTTGCACCGCCGAAAAACGCGGAATAGCTGGCGAACTGAGTCTTGATTAGACCTGTACACGGTGGGAATTTAGCTTGGGCAGCCGCACTGGCCGGCTGCCCTGCCTCTGCTATTCTTGATTTTTCTGCGAGTATCAGTCCTTTGGGCCCTCCTGAGTCGGCCCTGGCTGCAATTCAATCAAACTTGAGCAGTCTGACGGCTTACCCAGACCCGGATTATGGAGAGCTCAGGACTGCTTTGGGGGAGGCTTTGAATGTTGACCGGGATTGGATTTTGCCGGGGAATGGTTCGGCGGAATTGTTGACTTGGGCGGCTTGGGATTTGTCGAAGCTGGAGGCGACTTATCTGGTGACTCCGGCTTTTGGGGATTACTGGCGGGCTCTTTCGGCTTTCGGCGCGCAGGTTCTCAAATGTCCTTTGGAACTCCAATCTTGCACCATTGTCAAGAACGACCAAGATGCCCATTCCACAAGAGATGAATTTTGTGGAACAGGCATGATGCCTGTTCCTAAACAACTAATTGAGAATGGTGCCACATCTGAGTTGGATCTGAAATCGTTGGAGGCTGGGGCAGGAAACGAGTTAGTAACCGATGATTTGTCGGTTTCTAACCGTTCCCTTGTCTCCCCTTCTCTCCGTCTCCCGGTTCATCTTGCTCTCGATGCCAATCATCGACGAGGTTTGCTCCTGAACAACCCGCACAATCCTACGGGTTTACTGTTCGCTAGGGAGGCGATTTTGCCTTATGTGAAGCAGTTAGGTATGGTGGTGGTGGATGAGGCCTTTATGGACTTTCTACCGCCTTCTGAGCAGGAAACTTTGATCGATGCTGTTGAGGAGTTTCCGAATTTGGTGATTTTACGATCGCTCACTAAATTCTATTCTCTGCCGGGACTGCGCTTGGGCTGTGCGATCGCCCATCCCGATATTCTGCGCCGCTGGCAGTTGCAGCGCGATCCTTGGCCTGTGAATGCTTTGGCTGCTGCTGCTGCTGCTGCTGTGGTGCGAGATACTGTTTTTGAGCGGCAAACCTGGGAGTGGCTGCCTGTTGCTCGCCGAGAGCTATTTGAGGGTTTGGCTAATTTACCGGGTTTGCAGCCTTTTGCCGGGGCGGCTAATTTCTTGTTGGTTGAGTCGTCGATGTCGGTTTCTTCGATTCAAAAAAGTCTGTTGGAACGACACCGGATTTTGATTCGGGATTGTTTGAGTTTTCCTGAGTTGGGCGATCGGTTTTTTCGGGTGGCTGTGCGATCAAGGGCGGACAATCTGCGACTGATTGCTGGACTTAAAGAAGTCATTAGTCATTAGTCAGTAGTCATTAGTCATTAGTCAGTTGTCCGTTTACAGTTGTCCGTTGTCAGTTGACAAACCGATTTTATTGGTCGTTCGAGCGCACTTCCCAAGAAACCCGGTTTCTCTGATAAATCTTGGGTTTTACAGCGAAGTATCTAGGAAGAAACCGGGTTTCTGACCCCGCGCGCCGATCGTCCTAAACTAATGACTACTGACTAATGACTACTGACTACTGACTAATGACTACTAACTAATGACTAATGACTACTGACTTCTTTATTTATGCTTGACTATGATTTAGTGATTATTGGTGGAACTCCGGCCGGACGCTATGCTGCTTTGACTGCAACTAATTTCCCGGCCCGCGTTGCTTTGGTGGAACCGCTAAGTAATTCGCAAGATTTGCCGACTGGGGGGAAAGAGTCGATCGACCTTGGTTTGAGATACAGCCAAACTTTGAGGGAGGCTGCTCGTTTTGCCCAGCAGATCAGCCGCCAGCAGTTGGGGGTTCGCTGGGAAGTTGCCAATTCCTCCATGCCGCTCAAATTGCGGTTTGACGGGGTTCTCAAGTGGGCAGATGATGTTGTTTCTAATTTGTCAGAAATTGATTCTCTCGGCCTTTTGGCGGCTCGCGGGGTCGATGTTATTTTTGGCAACGGCGAGTTTGTTGCGAAACCGGATTTGGCTTTTGTTGCGGGCGGGCGTTCATTGCGATCGCTCTGTTATTTGCTAGCTTGTCCAACTCTGCCGGCGATTCCCAATATTGAAGGACTTTCATCTGCTGGCTTTTTTACTTCGGAAACTGTCGGGGAATTAGCAAAACTTCCACAGTTGCCTAAAAGTTTGGCTGTAATCGGTGCAGATCCCAGCGGTGTCGAAGTGGCTCAGACTTTTGCTCGGCTGGGGGTTGCTGTCACTTTGGTGGTGAAAAGTTCGCACATTTTGGCTAAAGAAGACCGGGAGGCTGCTGGGTTGGTGCAAGCTGGAATGGAAGCTGAAGGAGTGCGGATTCTGACTGCAACTGAGGTGACTCAAGCGAGGGTGATTGAGGGTAAAAAATGGATTCAAGCTGGGCCAAGGGCGATCGAAGCTGAGGAGATTTTTCTGGCTGCGGGTAGAGGACACAATTTTTCATCGTTAAATCTCGAAGCGGCTAAGGTTAAATTCAGCGATCGGGGGGTGATTTTAAATGAAAAGCTGCAAACAACAAATCACCGAATTTATGCGATCGGCGATGTTGCTGGGGGTTATCCGTTCCCTCACATCGCTAATTACGAAGCTGCGGTTGCTGTGAAAAATGCTTTGTTTTTGCCAATGTTTCAAATAGATTATCGCGGGATTCCTTGGGCTATTTTTTCTGATCCGCAGTTGGCGAGGGTTGGCTTGACTGAAGCGCAAGCAAGGCGCCGTTTTGGAGACGATCTCATTGTTTGTCGGGAATATTTCAAGAATGTTGAAAGAGCTCAAATGTCCGGGGATACAACTGGTTTTTGTAAGATTGTCGGGCGTCGCAATGGTGAGATGTTGGGAGCGAGTATTGTGGGGCCGCAAGCTGCTGAGTTGATTCACGCGATCGCTTTGGCTGTGCGTCACGGGATGAAGGTTGAGGCGATCGCCCAACTTCCTTATATTTGGTCGAGTTTTTCGGCAATTAACGGTCAAACTGCTGCTGTTTGGGAGTCGCAGCGCTTGGGCAGCAATACTTTTATCCAGAATTTGTGGGAGAATTTGTTTCACTGGCGCAGGTATTGGAAGTGAAAAAATCAAAGGGGTAATTGGTAATTGGTAATTGTAAGTATGTGAGTGGCAAAATATAATTGACTTGGGCTAGTTCCATAGTCGGCTTCTGAATTTTGGCATTAAATGCCTGATTCACTTATTAAAGTGGGGCAGCTTGTTGTTGCATCTGGACAAATAATTCGGCTTGGAGCCTATGACTCCCTACCGATCCGCCATCGAGCGCACAAACTAGATTTCCTCTGCTTCCTGCTTTAAATGCAGAGTCGCCCGAATTGTACTGATGAGATTAAATTCTGAGCTAAACTCGACATTAGATTTAATAGGCGATCGCATACAAGCATCGGTTTTAAAAATACTCTTAAGTACCAGATTAGCCTCTTAAATTCCTCTTCTATCAACTGCTGTCGTTCAATGAGCATTAGCCTCCTTCATTTTCTACTGAGTCTTAACTCCAGTATCAACAGCTCTTACATAAACAATTCAAGTATTGTTTTAAACTCTTGCTTTCATAACTCTCTCTCCCAAATATATTAAGAAAAATGTAATTCACTGAATACTAAAGCAGAGCAAGCGAAAATAGTAGATAGTAACTCTCAGAAGCTTCAGACTTGACAGAAGCAGTAGGAATACGTAGATATGACTAACATCACAAATTTTTTTCTAGGATATCACATTAACGAGGAAATATACGCAGGCAATCGAACTCTAGTTTATCGTGGTATTCGCTCTTGTGATCAGCAACCCGTCGCGATCAAACTACTGCGAAATGACTTTCCCAGCTTCAACGAACTGGTTCACTTCCGCAACCAATACGTCATTGCTAAAAACTTAAATATCCCCGGCACTGTCAAGGCATACAGCCTGGAGAGCTATCATAACCGCTATGCTCTGGTGATGGAAGACTTTGGCGGAATTTCCTTATGTAGCTACCTTGCTAGTCTAGCATCCGATAGCAACGAAACCCTAGAAGGCTTGCCAGTTAACGAGTTTCTTCCTATGGCGATTCAAATTGCCAACGCCCTTGACGGACTTCATCGCCACCACGTCATCCATAAAGACCTCAAGCCCGCCAATATTCTAATTAATCCCATCAGCAAAGAAGTCAAGCTGATTGATTTGAGCATCGCTTCCCTGCTGCCGCGCGAAACCCAAGAAATTCAAAATCCCAATGTCCTAGAAGGTACTTTACCCTACATATCTCCCGAACAAACT
This sequence comes from Microcoleus sp. D2_18a_D3, assembly GCF_036702455.1. Lineage (NCBI taxonomy): Bacteria > Bacillati > Cyanobacteriota > Cyanophyceae > Oscillatoriales > Microcoleaceae > Microcoleus > Microcoleus sp. D2_18a_D3. Next base: position 27,539 of record NZ_JAUBTK010000033.1, on the reverse strand, counting down.
GGGCGAATGAACCGAGGCATTGATTACCGCACAGATTTCTACTCTCTGGGAGTCACATTCTACGAATTACTAACAGGAAAGTTACCGTTCCAAACAGACGATCCAATGGATTTGGTACACTGCCACCTAGCAAAACAACCTTTTGCCGTCCATGAACTCAACCCAGCAGTTCCTCCGGTACTGTCTGAGATAGTTAATAAACTGATGGCGAAGAATGCAGAAGACCGCTATCAGAGTGCCAGCGGACTCAAGTATGACTTAGAAACTTGTTGGCAGCAGTGGAGAGAAAAGGGAGAGATTGCATCCTTTAAATTAGGACAACGAGATTTGTGCGATCGCTTCCTCATCCCAGAAAAATTATACGGTAGAGAAAGCGAAGTATCCTCTCTACTAGCAGCTTTCGAGCGCGTGAGTGCAGGTAGCACTGAAATGATGCTCGTTTCTGGTTTTTCTGGTATTGGTAAAACCGCTGCAGTCAACGAAGTTCACAAACCCATTGTCCGGCAGCGCGGCTACTTTATTAAAGGCAAATTTGACCAATTTCAACGCACTCTTCCCTTTACAGTATTTGTCCAAGCTTTTCGCGATTTAATGGGACAACTGCTATCGGAAACCGATGCCAAACTTGAACAATGGAAGTCGGAAATTTTGGCTGCTTTGGGCGAGAATGCTCAGGTAATCGTTGAAGTCATTCCGGAACTAGAACGTATTATCGGACAGCAAGCGCCCGTCCCCGAACTTTCGGGGAGTGCTGGTCAAAATCGCTTCAATTTGTTGTTTGAAAAATTCATTCAAGTCTTCACAACAAAAGACCATCCTTTAGTGATTTTCTTGGACGATTTGCAATGGGCAGACTCAGCCTCGTTAAAATTAATTCAACTGCTGATGAGCGACGTTGATAACTGCTATCTCTTTTTAATTGGAGCTTATCGGGATAACGAAGTTTTTCCAGCACATCCATTGATGCTGACGTTAGCAGAGATTCAAAAAACTGAAGCAAAGGTGAATACTATTACCTTAGCACCGCTCGATCGAGCCGACGTAAATTGTTTAGTTGCCGATACTCTAGCTTGTTCTACAGCGTTGGCTCAGCCTTTGACAGAACTCGTTTATCAGAAAACCCAAGGCAATCCATTTTTCAGCACACAATTCCTCAAATCTTTGCATGAAGATGGGCTAATTGAATTTAATGTTGAGCTTCGTTATTGGCAGTGCGATATTGCCCGAGTGCGAACCTTGGCACTAACAGATGATGTTGTAGAATTTATGGCACTTCAGTTGCGAAAGTTGCCAGCTCAGACACAGGAAGTTTTAAAGTTAGCTGCTTGTATTGGCAATCAGTTCGATTTGGCGACGTTAGCAATTGTTGATGAAAATTCGCCAGAAGAAACCGCATCGGCTTTATGGAAGGCACTACAAGACGGGCTAATTTTACCCATTAGCGAAGTTTATAAGTTTTATCAAGCAGAGGGAAATAGCGAATCGGTAATCGCTAAGGAAAAGAAATCCGATCAATTACTAATTACCCATGACCAATTACCCAAATATAATTTTTTACACGATCGCGTTCAACAAGCAGCCTATTCCCTCATTCCTGAAGACCAAAAGCGTTCTACTCACTTAAAAATTGGTCAACTGTTATTAAAGAATACGCCCGAAGCCGAGCGAGAAGAAAGAATTTTTGATATTGTCAATCACTTAAATGTGGGAGTTGAGCTAATTACCCAGGAGGCAGAACGGGAACAATTAGCACGATTGAATCTGGTTGCTGGAAAGAAAGCCAAAGCTGCTACCGCTTATGCTGCTGCGGTTGAAGATTTCAAGGTTGGCCAGGAATTACTGACAGAAAATAGTTGGCATAGTCAATACGAACTAACATTAGCGCTGTATACAGAAGCAGCAGCGGCGGCATATCTAAACGGTGATTTTGACCAGATGGAAAAATTAGCATCTGTCGTGGAAAACGGCGCCAAAACGCTAGGGGACAAAGTGAAGCTATATGAAGTCCAAATTCAAGCTTATATGGCGCAAAATAAGCTACAGGAAGCGCTGAATACAGGGTTGCCAGTCTTAAAGCAGTTGGGGGTAGAGTTTCCCTCCGAGCCAAATTTCTCTGATATTGGACAGGCACTAGGAGAAACCGCGTCAATTTTGAGCGGAAAGGGAACTGAGGACTTAATTGATCTCCCTCTGATGACAGATCCTCAACAAATAGCAACTATAACGATTCTGTCAAGCCTATTTACTCCTGCCTACCTAGCGCTGCCGCCACTCGCGCCTTTGGTAGTTTGCAAACAGGTCAATTTATCTGTCCAATATGGCAATGCTTCTTTGTCTCCCTATGCTTTTGTCATATATAGTTTTCTTCTCTGTGGCATGGGAGATATTGAGCGGGGCTATCAGTTCGGTCAACTGGCTTTACGTCTATTGTCAAAGTTGAATGCCAAAGAAATCCAAGCCAAGACATCCGCAATGGTGCATTCTTGTATTCAACCTTGGAAAGAACACTTCAGAAATAGTTTAAAACCTTTGCTGTCAGATTATACTTGTGGGCTGGAAACCGGAGAGTTAGAATTTGCTGGTTATGCTATCTTTCACTACAGTTATTACTCGTATTTTGTTGGCAAGCAACTAACGCAACTCGAACCAGAAATAGCAACCTACGCAGATGCCGTTAGTAAAATTCACCAGGAAGCCCCACTTTCTTATCAGAAAATTTGTTGGCAAGCCGTTTTGAACTTGATAGGAAGATCGGCAGACCCATGCCATTTAAAGGGAGAAGCCTACGACGAAGAGACAATGTTGCAACTGTATCAGGGAACCAATAACTACCTAGGGATTCATTACTTATACTTGCATCAACTTGTGCTTTGTTATCTGTTTGAAAATTACCCGGAAGCTTTTAAAAGTAGCGCTCAAATAGAAAGTTATTTGAGCGCAGCTTCAGGGCTGATAACTGTTGCTATCTTCCATTTCTACGATTCTTTGGTGCGGTTGGCAGTGTATTCTGACACTCCCCAGTCTGAACAACAGGGCATTCTTGATAGAGTACAAGCTAACCAAGAAAAAATGCAAAAGTGGGCGAATCATGCCCCCATGAATCATCTGCATAAATTCTATCTAGTAGAGGCAGAACGGCATCGCGTTTTAAACCAAAAAATAGAAGCGGTCGAGATGTACGACAAGGCTATTGCCCTCGCCCAAGAAAACGAGTACATCAACGAAGAAGCAGTTGCTCACGAACTCGCTGCCAAATTCTACTTAGAATGGGGCAAAGAAAAACTGGCAAAACCCTATTTAATTGATGCTTACTATGCTTACGCAAAGTGGGGAGCCAAAGCAAAGATTGACCATCTAGAACAGCGCTACCCCGAATTGCTTGCTGTGATTCTGCAACAGGAGCGAACTCGCCAGAATCCGACCGAAATAACTCACACCTCCAGCAGTGAATCATCCCTATCTAACACCAATAGAACAATTATCGGTAGCACAAGCAGTTTAGAGTTAGTAGATTTGCCGACAGTGATCAAAGCTTTTCAAGCTCTTTCCAGTGAAATAGAACTAGAGCAATTGCTAACTACTTTGATGCAAGTAGTAGTGCAAAATGCCGGAGCACAAACCGGAGCATTAATTTTGGAGGAAGCAGGAAAGTGGAGAGTTGCCGTACACTGTACAAATCGCCAAAATTGTGACTTGCAATCACTTCTAGTTGAAGAAAGCAAAGCAATTCCTCTGAACATCATTAACTACGTCAAACGTACAAAAGAAATCCTAGTATTCGATCGTGCCAGCACTCAAACCACCTGGGCTGGCGATCCTTACATCATGGAGCACCAACCCAAGAGCGTATTATGCACTCCGATTCTCCATCAAGGCAAAGTAATGGGGATTCTGTATCTAGAGAATAATCTCACAACGGGGGCGTTTACGCGCGATCGCGTCGCCATCCTCAACATCCTGTGCTCCCAAGCAGCAATTTCCTTACAAAACGCCCGACTGTATCAGCAATCCCAGGAATATGCTCAAAAACTAGAACAGTCTATCCACGAGCTCAAACAGATGCAGTTGCAATTGGTGCAGGGTGAGAAGATGTCTGCTCTCGGAAATTTAGTCGCAGGGGTAGCCCACGAAATTAACAATCCCGTAGGCTTTATCGCCGGCAACTTGCAACCGGCTCAAGAATACGTCGGGGATTTATTCAATTTGATCGATCTCTATCAAGAAACATTTCCCAATCCGGGAGGGGTAATTGAAACAGAAATTGAGGATATGGACTTGGAGTATTTGCGAGAAGATTTGCCCAAGTTAATTGGCTCAATGAAGGAAGGAGTCGATCGCATCCGCAATATCAGTACGAGTTTGAGAACGTTTTCCAGGGCTGATAGCGATCGACCCGTTTCTTTCAATATTCATGATGGACTTGAAAGCACTCTGCTAATTCTCAAGCACCGTTTAAAAGCCAGCGAGTTCCGCCCTGCCATTGAAGTTGTGAAAGAGTATGGTAACTTACCCCTAGTAAAATGCTTTCCGGGACAGTTAAACCAGGTATTTATGAATGTGCTGGCTAATGCCATTGATGCTCTGGAGGAGTCAAATAAGGGGCGGAGTTTTAGTGAAATTAAAGCCCTACCTAATCAAATCACGGTTCAAACTGCTTTGAGCGAAGACAACAATCAGGTTTTGATTCGCATTAAGGATAATGGAGTGGGGATGTCTGCCGAAGTCAAGGAAAACATCTTTAACCACTTATTCACAACCAAGCCTGTGGGTCAAGGAACTGGATTAGGATTGTCTATAGCCCACCAAATTGTTGTGGAAAAACATGGAGGTACATTAGTGGTGAATTCCTCCCTCTGTCAGGGTTCGGAGTTTGTAATTTCTATTCCGGCGTGAGCAGTTTGTGCTAGGCTTTAACGCATAGAACACCGCCTCCAAACTCGGAACCCCGTTATTAGAAGAAAGAGGACACGGGGAACGGGCAACAGGCTCTCTTGCTCTCAGGCTAGGAACTAGCGACTACAAACTAGGGAAACAAAGAATCTAGACTAATTCCCCCATCCTCCGCCCGCACCTTATTCGTGATTGAGACAGCGGTTTGCAACTGCCCGCTTTACCAACACTCTTCCCTTTTTTTGTGCCCTGTTTAGAGTTAAGAGTTTCCTTGAGATTTTAAGCCTCTACCTTACCGAAATGAAAGCAGCTATCATGCTACTGAGATTGTGGAGTTAAATTTCATAATATGATAAGGTGCGCGCACCCTAGGTTAATAAGGTGCGCGCTTGACGCTTGAGGCTGAGATGTACGGAGAGGGTGGGATTTGAACCCACGTTAGAGTCACCCCTAAAGTAAATTTCGAGTTTACCGCATTCAACCGCTCTGCCACCTCTCCAATTAACTTGAGATGCGAGCTAAAATTATATTACCGCACAGTGCACCACATTGTAAATCTTTATAAAAAAGAAGTTTGATTTTCTTCAGATTCCAGAGTGGTCTTAAATCCCCCTGCGGGAGTCCACTGGAGGGCTCCGTCGCGCCCTGTCCAGAATATCTGGGTTTTGCTTTGGCGCAGTTGGGCGGCGGTTTCTGGGTCGATTTCGTCAGCAGATGCGATCGCCACTTGCGGCCCCACTGCGCCCAATAACTCAGCCGTCAGGGCTTTTCCTGACCACCACAGCACTTGAGCCGGCTTCAAGGTTCCCGTTGCTGCCAATTTTTTTTGCGCTTCCGGTGTCATTTCACCGACGAGCAACCAAGTTCGATTTCCCACCAGGAATTCTACCACCGGAATCTCCGCATTCACGAACTGCAACCGCGTCGAACCCAGATCAACTGTACTGCTAGTTTCTAAAGGAATGTAAACGCCTTGGCGAGATTGCACAGCCGTTATAAATTCCTGATTGTTGCCACGGTGAATTTGTTTGGGAGCATTATTATCATAAAATGTTTTAAGTGGCAAGCGTTCTAGTAATTTTCCCCAACCACTGCTCAAACCTAAATGACCGTGAGTGGCGATCGCAAAATTCACAGAATTAACTCCTTGCTTCTGCAAAAAAGGCAACACTGTAAACCTTACGGTATTTTCATCACCGCTATTAATTAGCGCCACTTTTCCCCGATCTTGAATTACTAAAACTGGATCGCCAGATGTCGCTAGCAAAGTAACTTGAAATAAAGATGCTTGAACGTGCCAAGCTGGCAAAACTATGATACTTATTCCCGCCACCAGCGCCAGCGGTAAAATCCAAGCAGATGAAAAACTCGGCAGCGAAATAACTCTACTTTTCGCCTTCTTATTTCTTCCTTCTTCCTTCTTCCTTCTTCCCTCTTCCTTCTTCCTTCTTCCTTCTTCCTTCTTCTTTCTTCCCCCGATCCAAACCCAGCAAATTAAACTGTAAAGCGCTATTAGTTGAAACACCGATACTTGACCGACAGCTACCGAATTACCGGGTAATTGCGAGAAATATTCGGCGATCGCAATTAACCCCTTTGCCGGATAGTCGAGCAGTTGCGCTAAAATACTGCCAGCCGGCGGAAAAATCAATCCAGCTAAAGCACTAACCATCCCCCCAATACTCAAAATCCACAGCAAAGGAGCCGCAATAATATTAACTAAAATGCTGTAAGGTGATACCACACTAAAAACATAAAGTAACAGCGGCAGCACCCAAACTGAAGCGGCGATCGGAACCACAACAATCGAAGCGATCGCGGGCGGCATCCAGTCCAACTTGGCCATCAGTGGCGGCGTTGTCACGATTAACCCCAAAGTTGCCAAAAAACTTAGTTGAAAACCTAAATCCCAAATCCACAAAGGGTTAACCAGCAGTAAAATAGTAGCAGCGATTAACAGCAATCCCAGCGGCTTAACTTGGCGGCTCAGCACCAGAGCAAATAATGTTCCAAATCCCATCAAAGCAGCGCGGCATACTGATGGTTCAAAGCCAGTTAGCCCCACAAGCAAAAATAAAGCACCGACGCCAAAGCTAAATTGTAATTGTTTGGAAAAACGCCGGGTTAAAGCTAGAACTAAAGCCAAAACCATCGAAACTTGAGTGCCGGAAGCTGCGATCGCGTGGGCCAATCCAGCCTGCACAAAATAGTCGCGGATATTGTAAGGTAAATCTACTGCTTGTTTGCCGAGGGCGATCGCACTGATTAACGGCCCTTCGGGAACATTTAACTGCGATAGTTGCGATCGCACGATCCGCTGCCGCATCGCTTGAATTTTCGATGGCTGCATCCCGCTGGGCTCCAAGAAAGCAGCCGTTTGGCTGTTAACTCGATTTACATCCGCAATCGCCTTTTCTCTCGTCCAGTCAATTTGACGACCTTTGAGTCCGACAAAAGCCCCTTCTCTGGCTAAATATGCTTGAAAATCAAAAGCCCCTGGATTCGACGGCGGCTGCGGTTTGTACAAGGAACCCACAACTGCGATCGTATTGTCGGCGTACAAACCTGTTGCTTGCAGCAGCGGCACTGTAACGTAGAGTTTGCCGGATACTGGGCGGTTTACAACTGCTCCTCCCTCGCCGCCGTTGATTTCGCTAACTAAATCTGTTTCTAGCCAAAATTGCGATCGACCCGATCGAGTCAATCGAGGCGTACTGACAACTCTACCGCGAACTGTCACTGCCACTTCTTGAGTGTTGCCGCCAGCCGGAATCAGTTTGCTGATGTCATCTATTGCCGGTTGGGGCGATCGAACTTGAAAATAAACGCTAGCTAGAAATGCCAGCAAACCCGCCACCGCCCACACCCATTTCGCTCTCGGCAGCATCTCCAACAAACTCAACTCTTCCCTCGCATCTAAGGGTTCTTCAAGAGCATTTTCTTTTTGTCTGCTGCGTCTTTTCTTAGTAACTTGGACAGAATTTTTAGTATATTTTCGCAACCATTTCGGCAGGGCGATCGCTACCGCTATTCCCAAAGCAAGTATCGCGTATCTACCCCAAGAAACCGCTGTAGAAATCAATCCCAAAATGTAGGCAAGACAGAAAATGACACCCGTTGCTTGATTCATTAATTAGCAAGTAATTAGCAATTTTTACTGTCAAAAGTAGAGTTGGTTTCAGTCCAGAACACATAATATCAATTCCGGTTATATCGGAATGATTTAACCACAGAGAACGCAGAGAACGCAGAGGAAGAGAAGAGAGAGAGACGAATAATGCCGATGAAGAGAGGATTTCATATAACCTCTGTATGTAGGGTACACATTGCGACCCTACATATACTACCACTGCCTGATAAGTCTTCTTCTAAATAGACAGCCCCAATTTTAAACCGAAAGCCGCGTGCAGCACCATAAGTGCAAGGGCCGTCGTGCCTAAATAAGCGTGAACCGCGCGCAGTGCTAGCTTATTGCCCCCAAAACCCGTCAGCGAAATCAAGCTGCCAATAGCCAGCAAAACCAGCACTGCCGAACCCGTCCAAAAATGCGGACTTTCCATGACTGGCTGGTGCTGCATCACCAGCGACAGCAAGCCGCCTGTATAGCCCAAAGCTAGAAACAGAAACATCCACGGTGCAAGCTTGCGGTGATCCGAGCGACTTTTGAGTGCGACATCTTTATCGGTGGCCAAACGTCCCTGCCATCCCGTATAGCCGACAAAACTGCCCATCGCCACTACCACGATCCCCATCATTACAGGGTGTCCCCAATGGGTAATTGGTTCGGGAATTCCTAGACTGCGAAATTGACTGGCGATGGGTTCTAGAAGTTCGCTTAAATTTACCATTTGATACTGACTCCAAACTTGGCGATAAATATTTTCGGACTAATCATTAAAATATTATAAAATATTAGTGTAGCAAGTGCGATCGCGATTTCTAAGAGCTGTTTAATATCAAATCCGTGCTTTATCGTCGACCGTAAAGTCTCCTTCAATCTGCAACCAAATAGAAGCACAATTTTCAGTTTTTGGGTTCACAGTCAACAGTCAACAGTCAACAGTCAACAATCATCAGGAGTGCAACCAGAATCTATCTAACATGATGGTCAAACATTGCGCCGAAGCCTGGATATAGGCAAAACTTAGCCGGCTTGGGCCGGCTGTGAGATGTTTTACAGCAGTGATGCTGCTTCAAGTTAATTCTTAGCCTGATAGGCTAAATCTAAGAGCAAAAATAAACGCCATTCGCCCGCACATCACACCCCGTGGGCTGCCTTTTGCCCAATCTTCACAGCCTCATCCTCACTCTGGATGTTAAATTTTACCTGCTTGCTCAAAGTTAATTTCAATTCCTTGACTTTTGAATGGCCAAGTGAGAAATTAACATCGCAGCCGACGAGCCGTCACACTTCTAAATTTTGCTAATCGTTCTCAAGGGAGAATCAACTGCTGAAAAAAACTAGAGGTTCCAAGTTTGAGACTTCTGGCATAAAGTATGCCGTCTGCCCAGGCTCACTTCGATCGACTGATCGCTAAACTGTCTCAAGGCACCCTGATAGCACCCTTGGCTGTTGAGCAGCCATCGCTGTGCACCTAAATGAACCCTCTCAACTAACTCGCTGGGGATTCGGTTTTAGCAGACAAGCACTGACTTTCTTGCGTCGCCTTCCTCGGAACCGTGCAATCGCTACACTCACTGCGCCGTCGCTAAAGTAGCTTCCGAAGGTTGGATTTGATACTTTACGAGATTTGCCAGTTCTTGTAACTGATTAATCGCTTCTGCACCTTCTAGTTTCATCAGTTCGCGGTCGTCCCGCATCTCAGTCCAAGTGATACCGTAATCTGACACTAAGAATCGAATCAGATGGTTGTCCGTCAAACTGACCATAAATGAGGCACTGTTCATCTGACCCCCGCAAGTGTAGCAGGATGCCAGATAACCCCGATGCTCTAGCACGATCGCTAAAGCTTGGAGGTTCATTACCAAATCTTGAACGAATTTACGGTGTTGTTCTGCAAGTCTCAGAAACACAGTTCTCCTCCTATCACCACACCGTGTATTTTACATCCCATTTAATAATTTCTTAATAAATGGGTATTTAGGTGCTGGTTCAGTATACGTTTAGTATGCTCAAAAAAAATCGGATTAGCGACCTCTTCAGCCTACCTATACTACATTAACCGAGTTGTGCTCGAAACGCAGTATCAGCAGCGACATTCAGCCAAAACAGGCTCTAGCGGGGGACTCCAGCCGGAAAATTTGCCTGCTGTCAGGGCTGATTCAGCCGTCGCAGAGCCCAAAGATACAAATAACTAATGATAGTAATGTAATTAGTTAAGTAGAAGAGTTCAATCACCCTGGGGATACTCCTCCCAAAGCGTCGTGGTCTGCCGCAAGCTCCGAAAATCGCCATTCCCCAAAATCAAGTGATCCAGCAGCGGAATCGACAAAAACTGCGCTCCCGCCAGCAACTGTCGCGTCAAAGCAATATCCTCCGGGCTTGGTTCCACAATCCCCGATGGGTGATTGTGCGAGATAATCGCCCGCGTCGCCCCCTGGCGGATCACCTCGCGAAAAATATCCCGTGGATGAGCCAAAGTTTCCGTTGCTGTGCCGATCGTAATTACCTGAGTACCCAGCAGCCGATTTTTCACATCCAGCAACACCACAGCAAAACGTTCCTGAGACTGCCACATCAAATCCTGACTCAGGGCATCCGCCGCCGCTTGGGGAGAGTCAACCACAGCCATTTCCGGCGGCCGCGACTGAAACACCCGCTTCCCCAACTCCACCGCAGCCAAAATCGAAGTCGCCTTAGCAGGGCCAATCCCGTGAATCTGCGTCAACTCCTGAACGCTAATAGTGCGTAGCACAGCCAGAGGATCGCGGTGGTGCAAACTCAACTGATTTAAAATATACTGTCCGAGCCCGACGGCAGAAAGTTTGCCTGGTCCCTGACCAGTACCCAGGAGAATCGCAATCAATTCTGCTGTCGCCAAACTTTTCGGGCCACCCGCCATCAGCCGTTCCCGTGGCCGTTCACTTGTTGGCAAATCGACAATTCTTAAGCTGTAAGTCATAGCTGCACCCGCACCGCAAGCTCAACAATTAGACAATTTTAGCCGATCGATTTGCCTTCTTCAATTCGTACAATCACCGAAAAAAGCCTTCATCATTAACCGAGGATTTTGGCAGATCAAATTTAACCTAGCGTTTCGCAAGCGATCGAGTCTTGATCTCGATCGAGCTTAAAAGGATCGCCCGGATATGCCTCTAAAACTCGCTGCGCTTCAGCTTGAGTCGCAAAGTCCGAACAGTTGCAATCCGAGTTAACGCAACTCGGAAAATCGGCACTTTTAACCTTCGCTTTAGAGGACTCGTCAATAACTTTCTTGGTGTCTTTTTTTGGCTGCTGTGCATCAAGAGCAATCTCTGCGGTTCGTTCAACAGATTTGACTGAAGATGGCAATTTGCGATCGGGCTCTGGTTTGGCAAGTGCAGGTGCGGGAGGAGAAATTGCAGGTTTCGGTGTTGGTGTCGGCGTTTTCACACTCTCCGGCTTCAGTGTCGGCGCTGCTGAAAGCGGTGACGGCTTAGCGGTTTGAGAGGATACTAGCGGATCGGTTGGCGCCGGAAGCGCCACCGAAACTTCCTGAGACGGATTGGGTGCGGTGACGCCAACAAGTACAAACGAAGCCACCATCAACCCGCCGTACATCGCGGCCGATCGCTTGCGGGTTGGTGCGGCCACCCATTTCGGATTAACAATACCCAGAAAAAAGGCAGGTATCGACAATAGAAAGCTTAAGATGAAAAAATTAAACATAGCGACTTTTACCAGTAAAAAATAGAAGTAATCCAGGACGCACAAAGCGGGTTTATTTTACCCAAATCTGAGGTAAAGCACGAAGAAGGATATCTGTTTAAACAACCCGATTTCTTCACTCCCTCTGCGTAAGTCCTGAGAAGTTAACTTCCTTATTTATCGGCAGGCAAACTCACAAATCCCTATGATTTCCGAAGTAAACTATAACGTGGGACACCCGACCCTGGTGCAATCGGGTTTGTGAGTGTATTTCTCCTTGCTAAACCCACGATTTTTTCCTACAGTTCGCGATCGCACTCCGACTTCTATAAACCTGGGTTGTTAATTGCACTAATATCAAATCTGTTAGATCGCAATTATTTCTATTTCTCTTCTTTTCCTCTGCGGAAATCGGCGTCAATTAATTGTCATCTGCGGTGAAAAAATTATATTTTTAAGACCGCAGAGACAGGCAGATAAACACAGATTAACGCAGATGAATTAGATGGTTGACTGTTGACGGGATGGGAGCATCTCATATTTGTAAAAACACTTATTATGGCTCCTTCCTTCTTCCTCCTTCCTTCTTCCTTCTTCTTCTTTCCTCCTGACTCCTGACTCCTGACTCCTGGCTCCAATTTCTAGCGGAGGGCTGCATAAGTGAGATGCTCCCGACGGGATTTTACTATTGGGATGCTACCGGAATTGATATAAATGAGTAGAAGCAAGTATTTTTCTTAAAAAACTAAGTTTCTCGCCCCAACCGGGCGTAAGTCCTGGTAAAATTTCTTGTAATGCTGCCAAAAAAGTGAAATGCATACCCAGCTACGTTCAGCGCAAAGGTGCGCTTACCCTAAATTCGGGCCATTCAGTTGAGGCCAGCAGCCCCGATGAAACTGGTTGTGGCGCCTTAGGTGCTGTAACCCCAAGCAAAACGAACGAAACTGCCATCAAGCCGCCGTACAAGGCAGCCGATCGCTGGCGAGTTCCCTGTCCCACCCATTGAGGATTTAGCAGACCCAGACAAAAAGCCGGTGTGGAAAACATGAAAGTTAATACAAACAAGCTGGACATCACGCACCTCCGACTAGCGAATTGCAGCGATTAATTACTTTTATCTCCAATTAATAGCTCACAAATCCGCTTAAAAAAGTTGCAATTTATGATTTATAACTTTAGAATTATTGATGTTTATCAAACAATAATAAACCTTTGAAAATCTCTTACTTTAGGTAGTTGTTAAAAAAATAATAGGTTTCTAGACAGACCAAAAATTTAGCTTAAAATAGAAACTAAATTCCTTACTCAAAATATGAAAGTCCGCTTTAACGTAGTCCGCCAAAATCAAAACGAGGCTCCCCGGGTTCACACTTACACCCTAGATGTGGAAGAGAGCAATACCATCCTAGACTGCCTCAACAGTATTAAGTGGGAACACGACGGCACTTTAGCTTTTCGCAAAAATTGCCGCAATACAATTTGCGGCAGTTGTTCTATGCGAATTAACGGTCGATCGGCATTAGCTTGCAAAGAAAATGTGGCCAGCGAACTCGCAAGACTGCAAAAAATAGCTGATTCCAGCTCAGCAGAAAGGCCTACCGATTTCATCCCAGAAATCACCGTCGCCCCAATGGGAAATATGCCGGTTATTAAAGATTTGGTTGTTGACATGACCAGTTTTTGGGACAACCTAGAAGCAGTTGAACCCTATGTCAGCACAGCCTCGCGAGCAATTCCAGAACGCGAATTTCTGCAAACTCCAGAAGAGCGATCGAAACTCGACCAAACCGGCAACTGCATCCTCTGCGGTGCGTGCTATTCTGAGTGCAACGCCCGCGAAGTCAACCCGGAATTTGTCGGCCCCCACGCCCTCGCCAAAGCTTACCGCACGATCGCCGACTCCCGCGACAGCGAAACCGAAAATCGACTCGAAAAATACAACGAAGGCACCGCAGGCGTCTGGGGATGCACGCGCTGTTACTACTGCAACTCGGTTTGTCCGATGGAAGTTGCGCCGATGGATCAAATTGGTAAGATTAAACAGGAGATTCTCGATCGCAAAGACGACCAAGCGAGTCGATCGATCCGCCACCGCAAAGTTTTAATCGATCTCGTCAAAGAAGGTGGCTGGATAGATGAGCGCAAATTTGGCATCGAAGTAGTAGGAAACTACTTCCGCGACGTTAAAGGTTTGCTGAGTCTGGGCCCCTTGGGTTTGAGAATGATCGCTCGCGGCAAGTTCCCGCTGTTTTTTGAGCCTTCAGAAGGTACTGAAACCGTGCGAAATCTGATCGAATCGGTTCAAAGTTTAGAAAAGTCAGCAGATTAGCGATGGGCTGTCATTTTCCTGGTAAATTACAAGTTGTGCGATCGCAAAGCTTCCCAAAAGTCATCACTCAAAACACGAAACTCAAAACTTTTAAATGACTGCTAAAACTCCTCCATCCCCAAAACCGACAACCCCAAATACCCCAAAACCAGAACCAGCCTTTGGATGGAATGCCTACGCCGAACAAATCAACGGACGATTTGCGATGGTGGGGTTCGTGGGACTTTTGCTGCTAGAATTCTTCACCCGCCAGGATTTTTTCACCTGGCTGGGCCTGCGTTAAATTAATCAAAATCAATTAAAAATGGAAGCTGAAAATTTATCTATATTTCAGCTTCCTTTTGATTTTTAAGAGTTATTTAAAATACTGTTAATCCAATTAAAGGTACAATATTATAACATTTATAGGGGAGCATCTCATATTTGCAAAAACACTTCTTTCTTCTTCCTTCTGACTCTTTTCTCCTGGCTCCTGACTCCTGACTCCTAATTCCCATTTCGAGCTTTGCTGCTTTCATTGAGATGCTCCCATTTATAGTGGCATACAAACATATGAATTTACCAAAGTCGATCGCAGTTGCTTGTAGTGCGATCGTCCTTGAATTATAGGGACACGGCAATGCCGTGCCCTGACTCCCAAGTTTGGTTCAAACTAATTTCCAGTTGTTTCACGGACGGTCAAACTGTACTTGCCTCTACCTTTTGGAGGCGGATCGTAAGCATTGACAATGACGCGATAGCGACCGTTCGCAGACAAGGTAACAGTAAGCTCAGAATTGGAATTTTGCTGCGTTGCATCATCATTTTCTCCAAGTAGCTCGCCCTGGGAGTTGAAAATAGCGAGATAAGTATCAAACTCGGTACTTTCTACGGTAACAATCACTTTTTGACCCTGAGTGCCTTCAAAGGTGTACTCGTCGTACAAACTGCTGTCCGAGGGCAGTACAGAAGACTTAGCAGGGGTGAGTTCTCCGTTTTGCTCTAAAATGACCTTAGATGAACCCGCATCAGGGCTCGATCGAGGTTCTACACTTGGGCTCTGAGTTGGCGAACTTTGTGGTGATGGCGACGGGTTGGGGCTTGCTTGAGCTAAAACCGCCTTGCCAGCAGGCTTCGCATCAGTTAAATTTTGAGGAAATTCTGCTGAAATGAGGGTGGAACTACTGTTAGCAACTCCACCTAAATTGGAAACTGGCAGGGAGACAGTCGGCTTGCCAGAAAAAGTAGCTACCAGAGCAATTGGCGCGATCGCCCAAAATCTAACTTGACGCATGAATTACCTCGATTTGCAACGAAGAAGGAAGGAAGAAGTCAGTAGTCAGTAGTCAGTAGTCAGTAGTCATGGATTATTTGTTAGGTGCTACCAATGCCCCATGCCCCATGCCCCATGCCCCATGCCCCATGCCCCATGCCCAATTTTCACCGGACAGTTAGAGTGTAACGACCCCTGCCCGAAGCATCGTAAGCATTGACAATTACGCGATAGCGACCCGTAGCGGGCAAAGTAACGGTCAGAAACGCATTTTTAGTCGAATCGCTCCCATCGTCATTTTCTGCCACTAATCGGCCGTTAGGGTCAAAGATAGCCACATAGGGATCGAAATCTGTACTTTCGAGGGAAATGGCTACAGACTGACCCGATCGACCTTCAAAAGTATACTCTCGATACAGACTGTTGTCAGACGGCAATACTGGGCCGCCTGCGACTAAAGCGCCTTCTTCTTGCAAAATCGCCCGAGAAGGCGCGGTAGGAGCACTCGCTTTCAGTTGTAACGTATAAGCCCCTGACTGCTTAGCTTGGTAGGAATTTGCAACTAACGTGTAAGTGCCGTCTGCTGGCAGCCTGACTGTAATTCTGGCGTTTTTATTCCCGGCCCCGTCATCGTCTTGCGCGATTTCCCGCTGGTTGGGCCCGAGCAAAATTAAATAAGGGTCAATTTCTTGACTTTTCATTTCTATTGTGATTTGCTGGCCCGCTTTTCCCTCAAACGAGTAGAGGTCAAAAAAGCTGTTGTCGGTGGGCAGAACGCTAGACTTGTCGGTGAGGAGGCCGCTGACGGCCGGCCCGTTTAACGCAACTTTTTGAGGTGATTTGTTGCCACCAAAGGGCGATCGGGCTTGAGCCACGCGGGGAGCCCGCCCTTCTCGCACCGCTGTCAGGAAAGCGGGTATTTTGTCTGCGGAAATGGCAAAACCGATACCGATACTGCCACCGCCCCGACCGCGAGTAAAAATAGAAGTGTTGACGCCGATTAATTCTCCTGAACTGTTGAGGAGTGGGCCTCCTGAATTGCCGGGATTGATGGCGGCGTCGGTTTGAATTAAGCCCCGCTGCTGGTCGATGCGGCTGACGATTCCGACTGTAAAAGTACCTTGAAATTGACCGAAGGGATTGCCGATCGCAAATGCTTGTTGCCCGACTTTCACCGAACCGGGACGGGCTAAAGGAATGGTCGGCAAATTGTTTTGACCGCGAATCTTCACCACGGCTAAGTCTAGCCCTTCTTCGCCGAATCCGATGACATCGGCGACAAGTTTTCTGCCGTCTGACAAAATGATATTGACGGTACCGCCTGCCGAAACAACGTGGGCGTTAGTTAACACCATGCCGTCGGGGCTGATAATTGTGCCGCTGCCGTTAGATTTATCTGTATCGACGGTAACAACCGCCGGACTCGCCTTTTCGTAGACTCGAATATTGGTTTGTTCTTCGACATTTTGGGCGATCGCACCCTGGGAATGCACCGAGTTAAATTCCGTTAAATCTGTTGATTGCCGCACAGGGGATGTCGTAACAACCGCAATAGCGCTGGTTGCAACCCCAACCGTTAAAATTCCCGATACTGCTAAACTTAGAAGTTTGAAATTCATGGCGATCGATTATTATTTAGCGATCGGTAGCTAGGAATTAGGTTTTGTGGCTAACCGCTAACTACCTTTTCTAATTATTTTAGGACTTGCACCACGGTAGTGACCTTCCTCACGGTTCTCCAATTCGGGAATCTGAATCAGCAGCTAAATACTTAAAATTAGCTTCTCGTACCGCAGCGTCCTCATTGCCGTAGAAAAAAGACAGCAAAGCAAAGCGCTGACCACTAATCACAGTAGTGGCTTCATGCAGCAAAGAACACGAAAAAATAATCGCCGTGCCAGAATCGCCTTTATAACCGTGCGGCGCGTACTCTGGAAACCGTAAAAATCCCCCCGTGTACTCTCCCACATTCAAGTTTAGCGTCATCGCAAACCTGCGGTGCAGCGTAGCTTTGCTAGTGTTGTCGCGGTGCGACCGAAAATAACCGCCACTGTCAGCATCGTAACAACCTATCAAATACCGTTCAAACCTGGTAATTGTAAATTGAAAAGCTTTCTCTACTTCCGGCCGCACCCGGCGCCAAATAATCGCACTCAATCGCTGCTGTAACTTCGGGTCTTCAATAAAGAAATCTCGGCGCTTCTTAAAAGTGTCGTCGTGCAGGCCAACTGTTTTCCCGCCTATTTGCCTCATAAAGCCCGAGGGACCGCCACCGTGAGCTTTGTACATATCGATCAAACTGCGGCAAGAGGCTTTGTCCAAAACGTTAGGAATTACCAACACCGGGGCGTGAGGATTGGCCGATCGGGCTTCCTCAATTGCGGGCAAAGTTTTGAGAAAATCTAATACTTGTTGGGCGTGTTGGTGCGGTTCGCCCATCGGCAAAATATTAATTACCTGAAGGTTTTCGTTGAGTACAAAAGTTTGGGGTGCATAGTGAACTCCGGCAACTCCATTTTCTTCGACATCTCGGAAAACACCGTACTGCTGGCTGACTGTTTTATCCAAGTCCCAGAAAAAGATGAATGACGGAGCAATTGTTGTCGGTCTGTTTTGTTCTTTGTCTGCTGGGTCAACGCTCACTCCGAACCGCGGTACTTGCAAGCTTTGGAATTCTTCTGAAAGCTCTTGAAAGCTTTTGAGGATAACTTGGATTTGTTCAAAAGCTGCGCTGGCAAAGAAAAACAGCACGATTCGCCGGCCGGCAACGGTTGAGAAATGAAATAAGGGGTTATTTGTAGAAGGAATGGAAAACCAGGGAGCCGGATCTCCTATTTCGAGTAATGGCATCTTGCTGATTTAAGAATAGGGATTTTATATTAAGATTATTAGGCTGTAGATTAGTTCCACAGGTTCGGTAGGTCAATCGATTTGAGATTTTAGATTTTAGATTTTAGATTGAAGCATTGACCCCACGAATAAATTCGGGGGGCAAGTTTCTCGGATACAGGTTTTTTATTTGGCGTTGCTGAATACAAGTATGAATTCAGCTTTTCGGAATGGCTATAAGCCAAATAAAGTGAGTTTTGTAACATCAAGTGAAAAGTTTATTCATACCGTGAATCAGCAACGCCTTTTATTTCTCCACGGATGAATCCGGGGGCTTGTATCCGGGATGCTTTCGGTCAAAATAAATTTAAAAAAAAATTAGCTTTTATTTGTGTATATCTCCGTTGGTTTGGGGTTTCACACTCGCAATTTACAGTCTTTTTAATCAATTTCATATCTGAGAATAAGTAGATGGGCATCAATAAACACAATTTATTTTTTTGCCTGCGGGCACGAGAAATGTTTAGTTTCACCCATCTACTTAGTGTTTGCCTATTTGTCGAAACTGGGGGAATTATCCGGTTGGTCTTCCGGGTATTCTACAGGTCGATACTCCACGTAGTCTGACGGCGGTGCTTCCACGTCGCGGTTGCTGGGGCGAGACCTAGATGATTCCGTAGGACGGGGTTTTTTGGTTCTCGGTGGTGTATCGGAACTGCGGTTTTCCGAAGCTGGGGGGCGACTGCTGCGGCTGCGGGTCGGTCTTTCTTCAGGGTTGTCTGAAACGTCCCAGTTGTCAGACCCTTGAGTGGGCGGGGCTTCTGGGCGAGAGGGACGTTTGCGCGAGGATCGATCGGGCGAGTCGGGCTTGGACGTGTTAACGCTGCCGTTGCGATTCGAGGGGCGGCGACGGGGTTCGTCGTCGTAGGCTTCCCGGGACGAACGGTAGTCTTGGCTGCCTCTAATCCGGGGACGCTGCGGATAGTCTTCCTCTGGTTCTAGCTGTTCCATGTCGGCATCGTAGCCGTCGTAACCGTAGGCGTTGCTGACCGGTCGGTCTTCATCTATATATTGGGCGCGACTTTTGGCTTGGGCTGTGGTCGCTCCTCGCAGTTTAATGCTTTCTGTGGCAAAAAATATGGCGGTACCGCTGAGCAGAAATTGACCGAATGCCAGAATTGGGTCAAGCCGCCACCCCTGAAATAACAGAATACCGCCGCACAGCAAGCCGACTGCTGCAAAAAAAATATCGTGGTCGCGGGCTAGTTTGGGACGCCACGATCGCAGAAAATACAGTCCTGCCCCTGCTACTGCTAGGATGATCCCTAACAGGCTGCTCCAGTTCAATCCTAAATTGACCATTAGCCTATCTCCTATGTCTTTCCTATGTTAGCGAGTTAGATTTTACATCTATCATTAAGTCTGTCAGCCCGACTGTGCTTTCTGGGGCAGCGTCCGGTCAGGGTTTCAGCTTGGGAAGTGAGTATAATAATGAGTTTAACGGGAAAAAACCTCAGCTTGGCAGTCAACTGAAGGTTTTGCCTTGACAGTTGCTGGCAGCCGAGGTTTCTCGGATCGGGGAAATGCCCGACGTGCAGGCGAAAATTGAGTTTCACGCCGGACTTAAAGACCTGCGGACTTTTTAGGTGCGCTTGATTTTGTCTTTTTGGCTGATGAAGATCAGGGCGATCGTTGCTGGAATCACTACCACTGTCACGCCCACCAGCAGGCTGTACAAAAAGTTCGCGAGAGAAGGAGTCATAGATTCAAAGCCTTTGTTACAACAATTTGATTTTTATTAATTTTATACTTTCGATCGCACCTGTCAAACGGTTAAAATTATGAATGGCAGACTTAACAAAACTTAAAATTTCGAGATAAGACCCATGACTGGTATTACCGTTGCAAGTTGGATTCTGGGCTCTGTCCTAGTCGTGATGACTTTGCTGTTTATTTTTCGGATCGTCCTGACTTGGTATCCCGAGGTGAATCTGAGCAAATTGCCCTTGAGTCTGATTGCTTGGCCGACGGAACCTTTTTTAGCCGTAACTAGAAAGATTGTACCGCCGATCGGCGGAGTGGACATTACGCCGATTATTTGGGTGGGTATCTGTAGCTTGCTGCGAGAAATGATTCTCGGTCAGCAAGGAATCCTGACAATGATGATGTAAGAGTCAGCGGGCATGGGGCATGGGGCATGGGGCATGGGGCATGGGTTAGTTGCCAACTGCCAACTGCCAACTGCCAACTGACAACTGCCAACTGCCAACTGCCAACTGCCAACTGACTACTGACTACTGACTATTGTTCAAGAACTGTTCGACGAAATTAGTGTAAACTTCGCCGTTGAGAAACTCGGGGGAATCGAGAATTTTTTGGTGGAAGCTGAGGGTGGTAGGAACGCCGGTGATGGCGCACTCCCGCAATGCCCGTTTCATTCTGCGGATGGCTGTCGGTCGATCGCGCCCCCATACAATTACTTTACCGATTAAAGAATCGTAGTAAGCGGGTATTTCGTAATCCGTGTAGACGTGAGAGTCCATCCGCACGCCGGGGCCACCGGGAGGCAAATAACCGCTGATTATGCCGGGATGCGGTCGGAAATTGCGATCGGGATCTTCAGCATTGATGCGACACTCGATGGCGTGCCCGTTGAGAATTACTTGGTTTTGCTTGATTTGCAGTTTTTCGCCTTGGGCGATCCGAATTTGTTCGGCTATCAAGTCGAGGCCTGTAATCATCTCGGTGACGGGATGTTCTACTTGGATGCGAGTGTTCATTTCCATGAAGTAGAACTTGCCCGATTTGTCAAGCAAAAATTCGACTGTACCCGCACCTGTGTAGTTGATGGATTTGGCGGCGGCAATGGCGGCGTGACCCATTTGATCTCGCAGTTTCTGGCTGAGGGCTGGGCTGGGGGCTTCTTCGAGGAGTTTCTGATGTCGGCGCTGAATCGAACAATCTCTCTCGCCGAGGTGGATGACGTTACCGTAGTTGTCGGCGAGGATTTGGATTTCGATGTGCCGGGGTTTTTCGATGAATTTTTCGAGGTAAAGTCCGGGATTGCCGAAGGCTGCATCGGCTTCGCCTTGGGCTGCGGAGAATAGTTTGGGGAGTTCGGATGCTTCTCTGACTAGCCTCATGCCGCGGCCACCACCGCCGGCGGTGGCTTTGATCATCACAGGATAGCCGATTTCGCGGGCGATCGACAAAGCTTCGCGATCGTCTGCCAGCAATCCCTCGCTACCGGGAACTGTGGGAACTTTCACCCGCTGCATCGTTTCTTTAGCGGTGGATTTGTCGCCCATCGCCCGCATCGCGGCAGGAGAAGGGCCGATGAAGGTAATTTGATGGTCGGCGCAGATTTCGGCAAATCGGGCGTTTTCGGCGAGGAAGCCGTAACCGGGGTGAATGGCTGCGGCGTTGCGCGTCAGGGCGGCCGCGATGATGTTGGGGATGTTTAAATAGCTTTTGCTGCTGGTGGGGGGGCCGATGCAAACGGCTTCGTCTGCCAACTGGACGTGCAAGGCGTGTTTATCTACGGTGGAGTGAACGGCGACCGTGGCAATCCCCATTTCCTCGCAGGTCCGCAATATGCGGAGAGCTATTTCTCCCCGATTAGCGATTAAAATTTTCGAGAACCCCATCTTCGCTGCTTAATTCACTCAATATTCTGTACAATAATGCCTTTCGGTATGTTCTGGATAATCGTTTTCCAGAAATTGTTCACAAAAATTTATTTTACATTTGGCTGGTAGTGGTGCTATGATTGTAAATCGGCGGTGTCAAAGGGCAAGTCACAAGTTAAATGTCAGGAACCTCAACCTGTGAATCTTTAACTCGTAACGCAAAAATCCCAGAGATTGCCAGAAAGAGCGGATGTGGCGGAATTGGTATACGCGCACGCTTGAGGTGCGTGTGGCATTATGTCCTTGCGAGTTCGAGTCTCGCCATCCGCATTGAATATATAAAACAACTGTTGACAGTTTTTGCTGTCGGCAGTTGTTTTGTATTGAGTGGTTTTTCTAGAAAGTCGATCGAGTTTTAGATGGGATTCTCGAAAACTCGATCGAACTAAGCATTCTTTAACTGTCGATCGACAATGGTGTTTGTATGGGCACGCTGAGTTCATTTACGCACAGCGCATTTACGAAAACAATTGTATGTGGGACTGCGGGCATTAAGCGACGCAGTGCATTCAAGTAAGATTCGGCATCGGGGCGACGACTAAAACGGGCGACTGTTAACCGCTGACAGTTTGGGAGTTGGCGAATTATACACCAAGGTTTAAGTCGATCGCGATAAGTGAGTTCTTTTGGTATCATAGGAACATCCTTTCCACGAAAGTGGATGGTTAGAGAGGCGATTGCCCTTGATTTATCAGGTCTGAGGGCGATCGTCTTTGTGATTACAAATATTAAACGATAGATACTTATCGTTTGTCAAGTAGAATGGGGTTAGTTAGGTTCCGAATCCGAGAGTTGGCTGACGAAAAAGGATGGACGCTAAAGGATGTTGCCGATCGATCCGAGGTTCCGTACAGCACAGTCAGGCACTATGCTCGATCGGAAGGACTAGCAACGGTTGATATCACATCAATTCAAAAAATAGCTCGCACCCTCGATGTTTTGATTGAAGAGTTAATGGATGTTGTCAAAGAGTAAACAGATTTATCAGTAAGTCGCGAGAATATGACTGCGAAAATGTAATTAACCAAGAAAGCAGAGGGCGATTACACATCCCCAGAGGGAAGTTGATTTTGGGGACTAGGTAAACTTGTCTGCTGAGGTGAGGATTTAGCGTTGAGGTGGCGTTTAGTCCAAAACCAAGCCAACCATCCCAAGCCTCCACCGCCTAAACAACTAAGTACAAGGGCAATAATGAAGGGATGCGGCGGTAGCAGAGGATGTTGGGGAGAAGGGAAATCCCAAGGTTTTTCGATTAAGGGGTAGCCGGCTGCTAAGATTCCGGCAAAGCCGACTCCGACACCGATGCCGGTACCGACTGCTTGAATCGTATTTTGTAAATTGCGCTCTTTTTCTTTTTCTTTTTCCTCATTTTTCTGTAAAGTTTGTTGCAGTTGGCGATCGCACTTGGCTTGTTCTATTTCCACCAAACCCCGCAATGTATTGATAAATTCGCCGATCAAGTCTTTACCCGGCTGGATATAACTGAGGTAGGTTTCTATTTGGTCGAGATAGCGCTTGCAGGTATTTTCGCCAAACTCTCCCCAACTGGGAATATCGCCCGATCGCCAGAATTCTTGCAAATAGTTTTGATAGTTTATCTGATTGGTTTTAATTGTGGTATAGTGCGCTTGCAGATTTCTCAGTTGCCGTTGATACTGCATTGATAGTTCTGGCATTGATTCCAGAAGTTTTTGCAGTTCTTCTAAAGGCAAATCTTGCTTGAATTCTTTAATTTTTGCTTCGAGTTCGCTATAAATTTTTCGGGCTTTTTTATAACTTTCTCGCCCTTGTGGGTAGACATATTCTATTTTGTGGCGAGTCCATAGCGCGCCCAATAAATTGTCATAAGCTGAGGTAAAGTCTGGATTGATGGCTTGATTATTAATCCAGACTAAAATCTTATAGAGTTTATTCGGCTGATTTTCTTGTTTAATTTCATATTCAAATAATGGAACCTTCAGTAATTTACCTTTACCTTCATCGACTAATCTAGCTGTAAATTGAGTGTTTTTCAGAAAATTTGTCACCAATGTATCGGCTGCATCTTGACATTCTGCATCACGTACTGGTGTTTCTCCGTAAAACCAGATGGTTTCACCGAGGGTGTTTTCGGAACAGTCTAAAAAGAGGCTGCTGGGTTCAAATAAATAGAGTTCTTCTGGTGCGATGTCTCGATCGGGATTTTCGGGATATAAAGCTAAGTCGAAGGCGTAGGTATCGTTCAATAAAAAGGGTTGCAGCTTCCCGCCGATCGCTAATCCATTTTGGTTAATGGCAGTAAGTTCGATCGGCTGTTGTTCTTTGGTCAGCCAGAGATTGATTAAATTTAATGATTCTCCTTTGTGCTGGAAAACATTTGATTCGGGATCGAACTCATAACACGCTAATTTTGATTTCAAATCTTTTAGTTCAGTGAAAGGCAGTTTTTCGCTGAGTTTAATTAGATTTTCCCAGATTAAATCTGCTTGAGGTGAAACTCGATCGAGAGGTTCAGTCAAGCTCTGATTTAGATGGAAAAAACAAACACTGATACTAAAGTTTTTCATGGAGACTAGGGCGTATCTTTATTTGGTTCGGGAGGTTTTTCTGGGGCGACAATAAGATTTTCTATGATTTCCTTCATTTGGCTTTCTTGCCCCGGCTTGGTAGGTGATTGCGCTCTATTGCCTAATTTAACTCCCGCTTGCATTAACTTAGTATTGTATTTTCGCCTGATTTCTGGTTTGTCTTGCAACCAACTCTCCATAATTTTGATATTCTCTTCATCATTGTCTGTTAATTGACCTTTGAGAGAAACTAGGGCATCTCTCAGGTTAACAAATAAATCTGATTCTTGAATTGATTCCTGGAAAATTTCTAGTTTGCTGGTGCTATTAGCCATGTTTTGCTCTCCTTTGCCAGCCGCACAGAAGCCGGCCCAATGATAGGGGTTTTGATAAATTTTAGCACTAACTCCTTGAGTTTCTTTCTCTTCTTCCAAGCAGTCTTGTAAGATTTGTCGCCAATTACCGTCTAAAAGGTGACATTGGTTTGTCCAGTCGAGGAAGCCTTGGATGTCGGTGTCTCGTACCCAGATTTGGGCCTGATTTAATGCTAGGGCGAGTTTACCGGGTTGGTCGTAGAGGTTTTCGTAGGTTTTGATCAGTAAAATTGCTGTGGAAAAGGCATTTACTGACCACAGGCTGACGTATAAACTGGGACTGCCAGCTAGTAGGAAACCGCTGGTGAGGCTGATGTATTCGTCGGTGTTGTCGAGTTGGACTTGTCCGGTTTCGCAGGCGGAAAGGGTGACTAGACTGCATTCGCTGAGGTTGAAATAGCGGATGATTTCTTCTAGGGTGAGAGTACCGTCGGCTAGTTGTAAACCGGATTTTAGCGGATCGTTGGGGTTGAAGAAACCGTGACAAGAAAAGAACAGATGGTGGCTGTCGGCGACTCTTTCGGCGATTTCTAGTGTTTCCTTTGATTTTGCGCCTTTTTTGGCATCTTGGCTGGCTAATATTTCTGGGCTGGGGAAGATGTTTTTGATGGTTTCTACTTCCATGTCGGCAGCCATCAAGTCATCTGTGGGATTTTGAATGGCGAAGAATTTATCGAATTTACCCCGTTTGTATTTTTGGACTTGGTGGAGAATTTGGCAACTGGGGGCGTAGGAAACTCCATTGTCGAAGCAGTCAACAAGACAGGGATTTAGAGGGCAATTTTCGTTGTCGCGGTGAAAGCGCTGCCAAATTTCCCCGCTGACAGGGAGGGCGTGAATCGGGAATAAATGCAGGTGGCGGTGGGGAATCAGGATTAGTTTGTCGCAAGTTTCGGGAATGGCTGCGAGTATTTCATCAATGTGGAGAATCTGCGCGAGGTTTGCTAGTTGGGTTCCGAGGCTGTTTTGCCATTGTTGGCAGTTGCTGTAATAATCTCCTAAATATTCATTTATCCAATCAGTTAACCGTTTTAAATCTGACTCGTCGGTAAATGATAAAAATTGTGGTTGGGAGTTGTTCTTGGTGAGCGTAAAAGCACAAAAACTATTATTCAAAATGTACCATTCAACAATTGCTGTTTTTTGACCGGCTAACTGCTGAATCTCACCAAATTTGAGAGGTGTATAGGGATATTTTGCTGCTAAATCTTGGCGAAGTTGGTTGATGGTGTCGTAGTTGTTCTCTTCAGCTTGTTTTAACCGTTGATTTTCGTCAGCAATTCTCAGCCTTAACTGTTGCAACTCTTGGCGCACTTCGGGAGGGATTTCTCCTTGGGGGTACAAATCTTTTACCGATAGCAACTCGATTAAGTTTTGCGCCTTGGAACGTTCCGCATATTCCACAGCTTCGGTGTAGCGTTTCAGTTCGATGCAAACTTCTACCATGCCAAGGTAAAGTTGATTCCATTCTTCAGCTAATTTCTGTTTGTTTTCATCCCCAGATTCCTCACCCCGTAAAATTTCTACTGTTTCAATCGCTGGGGCGTAATTATCATAGGCTAGTTGCCATTGCTGGTTGCTTCGGTAAAGATCGCTTAAACAATATAAAGTTTCTGCATGATTTTGCGGGAAAGCCTCACGAGTTCTGATTGTTAAAGCAGCCCGATAAAACTCGATCGCCCTTTCCAGATTATCAGCCCGCGAACCGTTGATTCTGTGACTGTAGGCAAGGGCTAGGTTATTTTGAGTCCCTGCCCATTGTTCGGGGAAATCCTCAAGGGTACGAACAGTTAAAGCAGCTTGATAAAACTCGATCGCCCTTTCGAGATTATCAGCCCGCGAACCGTTGATTCTGTTTCTGTACGCTTCCCCTAGGTTATTTTGAGTCCCTGCCCATTGTTCGGGGAAATCCTCAAGGGTATAAACAGTTAAAGCAGCCTGAAAAAACTCGATCGCCCTTTCGAGATTATCAGCCCGCGAACCGTTGATTCTGTCACTGTAGGCAAGGGCTAGGTTATTTTGAGTCCCTGCCCAATCTTGGGGGAAATCCTCAAGGGTACGAACAGTTAAAGCAGCTTGATAAAACTCGATCGCCCTTTCGAGATTATCAGCCCGCGAACCGTTGATTCTGTTTCTGTACGCTTCCCCTAAGTTATTTTGAGTCGTTGCCCATTTTTCGGGGAAAGCCTCAAGGGTACGAACAGTTAAAGCAGCTTGATAAAACTCGATCGCCCTTTCGAGATTATCAGCCCGCGAACCGTTGATTCTGTATAAGTAGGCATTAGCTAAGTTATTTTGAGTCTTTGCCCAATCTTGGGGTAAATCCTCAAGGGTACGAACAGTTAAAGCAGCCTGAAAAAACTCGATCGCCCTTTCGAGATTATCAGCCCGCGAACCGTTGATTCTGTATAAGTAGGCAACAGCTAGGTTATTTTGAGTCGTTGCCCATTTTTCGGGGAAAGCCTCAAGGGTATAAACAGTTAAAGCAGCTTGATAAAACTCGATCGCCCTTTCGAGATTATCAGCCCGCGAACCGTTGATTCTCTTACTGTAGGCAGCAGCTAGGTTATTTTGAGTCCCTGCCCATTGTTCGGGGAAAGCCTCAAGGGTATAAACAGTTAAAGCAGCTTGATAAAACTCGATCGCCCTTTCGAGATTATCAGCCTGCGAACCGTTGATTCTGTCAGTGTAGGCATTAGCTAAGTTATTTTGAGCCGCTGCCCAATCTTGGGGGAAATCCTCAAGGGTACGAACAGTTAAAGCAGCTTGATAAAACTCGATCGCCCTTTCGAGATTATCAGCCCGCGAACCGTTGATTCTGT
>NZ_JAUBTK010000032.1:0-73046 GCF_036702455.1 Microcoleus sp. D2_18a_D3 | reverse complement strand
CGTGATGCTATATCTGCCCATTCTTGTGACTTATTTATGCCTTCTTTAATTCCCCACTCTCAGACCTGAATCCTTACCTGCCAACTTGTCCAAAATCTCCACAACTTCTCTTTCAAAACTTACCTGGGCACGATTTGTGCGCCCGCCGACGTATAGTTTGCCGTTGGTTTCCAAAGCCCAAATCTGGGAGTGAGACAGATAGCTCATCAGCACGCTGAGCATTAGCAACCCGAAGCCAGTATAAACTATTGGAATGCCCGGATCAGCTTTAATTTGCAATCCCGTACTGCCTACAACTTCGTCAATTGTCAGCATGACTCCGTTAACTTCTACCGCCGTGCCGGCGCGAACAGTAGTTAACAATTTGCCATCCGTACCGTACACTAACATCGTTCCTTGCAAGTCTTTTGCTAGCAGAGAAACTCCCGCACTCAAATCTGGTTTTGTGGGAATCCAAGCACCCCAAATTCTGCCTTTACCTTGGGTGTCTAACTGAGCCATTGGCAATTGTAAAACCGGGCTTTTGTTGAGGCGAACTCGCACGGCGGCTATTGCCCAATCTGCTTGATAAAATGTGACTCCCCGGTATCTGAGGGGCTCGTTAACGTGAATGGTTTTGCGATCGACCTCTTGGCCTGTTTTGTCCAAAACTGACAGGTCAGAGTAAAATTGGTCGATTCCGCCTTCGGGAGTATAATCAATCCAGAACCGATTAACTCGCATCGACCAATCCTTCGGTATTTGCGGCCCGGCCCAAGGCCCCGCATCCAGGATATTCTGCACCTGAAATGTTTCGCCGCTGGGAACCATTTCTTGACCGAGAAATCCCGTCATCGCGCCCCACATCGACCCAGCTAAAATAATTAGCATACTGGCGTGAACAATAATCGGGCCGATTTTACCAATTATTCCCTTGCGAGCATAAACTTTTTCGCCTTCTCGAAATATGCGGTAGTTTTTTTGCTGCAAAAGTTGTTCTAACGAACTTAAACCAACTGTTTCTAATTCCGCACTGAGAGCTAATTTTTCAAACTGTTTTGGTTCTTCATAAAATTTCCAGCGGCGGGCGGCTTTTAATGCAGGAAATTGTCGGGTAAATGTACAAGCTGTTAAGCTGCTACCGAACAAAATTAAGATTGACAAAAACCACCAAGTGCGGTATACGTGGTCTAGTCCTGCAATTAGCACAACTTTCCAAGTTAGGAAGCCGAACAAAGCCGGGTGTTCTGGATAGTTTGATTGATAAAAGGGTACTGATTGACCTTGTTCGATGACGGTGCCAGAAATGCTGAAAAATGCGATCGCCAGCAGCAAGATAATTGCCAGCCGCAAATCTGCTAGCACCGGCAAGATTTCTCGCTTGAAAAACCTTTGAGGGGCAGTCGCCCAGTTTGAGAGTTTTGATAGAAATACTTCTTTTGATGTCATTGGTAATTATGGAGGAAGTTCGGCAACGAGCAATGTACGGGATGTAACGGATGGAAGGAAGTTCGGCAACGGATTGTGTAACGGATGTAACGGATGGCACAAGGGAGAAGGAAGAAAAAGGAGGGAAAAACAAAAGATGAACAAAATATTATTATGTTTATTGAAAAAGTCTCAATCAATTTTGAATTCTTTCTCTTTTCTTTCTTTCTTCCTTCGTGTTCTTCGCGTCGTCGCGGTTGGTAAAAAAAAACTTAATTCACGCATTCAGTAGAGATTGCTATATCTCTAAATAAGGACTGAAGTCCTGAGAACGAAAGTTACGCGGGAAGGATGCGGGAAAGCAGAGAGAAAACGCCAAATCCTACTAGCAAAACGCCGCTAACCGGCGTAATCCAACTCGACCACCGACGTAATTCTAACAACTTTTTAATGCTAGCAGTAAAAGTACCTGCTATTATTAGCGGAGCGACGTAGCCAGCAGCATAAAACAGCAGCAACACACCACCTAAAACTGTATCTCCCGTTTTGGAAACCCAAGCTAAGAGTGTAGCTAAAACAGGCGTGCTGCAGGGAGACGCTACTAAACCAAAAGTTAAGCCCAATAAGTACGATCGCACGCCCGCCGGCAAATCTTTCGGAACCCACCCCACAGCGTCGAAAGACGGCATTTGTAAGGGTAAAGCTTCGAGTAAATTCAGCCCCATTAGAATAGCAATAATGCTGACAAGAATCGGCAAACCCAGGCCAATTTTGCCGTAAACTTGTCCGGCAAATGATGCTACAATACCTAAACCCGCAAGGGTGGTGGCTAATCCCAGGGAAAACCACGCAGACTGGGCGGCAGCTTGCAGGCGGCTTTTTGCTTCGTATCCACCGATGTAGCCGATCGTGATCGGCAACATTGAAAGCATACAGGGCGTTAAGCTCGTTAGCAACCCTGCCAGAAAGATGACTCCGACGCTGACTAAACTGAGGTTTGTCAGTTGAGTATTTACTAAATTATTAGCAAATTGTGCGAGTTCGTAAAGTTGAGTTTGCAGGGTTTCCATCAGTCGATTTTAGATTTTAGATTTTAGATTGACTCACAGCCCATCGATTTTAGATTTTAGATTTTAGATTTTAGATTATTAGATTTTAGATTGACTCCACAGCCCATCGATTTTAGATTTTAGATTGACTCCACAGCCGATCGATTTTAGATTGTAGATTTTAGAGATACTCTACAGATGAATCTGGGAGTTTAAACTAAATATCTAATTTTTTTGCTTTTCACGACTCCTGTCGGGGGCTTGTAGCCCTAGGCAGGTGACTTCAGGTTCGGGGGTGTTCTGGCTTTGTTGAAAATTGTAACAGATGCGTGCCGGTTCGGTTTGAGATTTAAGATTTTAGCGATATTTACTGGTTGGGAGTTAAAAGGTCGATCGCACCCTGGTTTAAATTGATATCTTGACAGTATCCTCAACAAGCTGTTGGCAACGGGCGCAGCTTGGGAGTTAAAAGGTCGATCGCACCCTGGTTTAAATTGATATCTTGACAGCATCCTCAACAAGCTGTTGGCAACGGGCGCAGCCTCTTGCACCAGATAATTCATTGACTGCGAAATCGGCCCGAAAGCCTGTTAAAATTATTCAACCAGACTTTAATTTTACTCTACTTTAAATTAAAGCCACTTTCTTCATTAATAGACCCGTCCGGCATTATTGCCCCTGCCAGCACCGCACCTCTGAGATTAGCGCCAGTTAAAATAGCGCCTTCTAAATTAGCATTGCTCAAATTGGTTATTTGTTTGGAACCTCGGAACAAGAAGCTGTGCAAGTCAGCACCTGTCAAATTACTGTCGGCCAAATTAGCATATTGCAAGTCAGCACCGTGCAGCGTCGCATCCGTTAAATTAGCTTCCGTGAGATTGCTTCCCCAAAGTCGAGAATCTAAGACATTAGCATCTTGTAAATTGGCGCGGCTCAGATTTGCTAAAGTCAGATTAGCATCCCACAACTTCGTGCCGTTGAAATTAGCTTCTGTCAAATTGGCTCGACTGAGATCCGTGCCTAAAATCTCAGCATTTGCTAAATTAGCGCCGGTGAGATCTGCGTCAGAAAGATCCGCATCTTTTAAGTTAGCACCGGACAAATTAGCGCCGGACAAATTAGCGCCGCTCAAATTGGCTTCTTGGAGATTAGCTCCCCGCAAATCCACAGCGCTCAAATCGCATTGCTTCCACAGAAAGCTGACGCACCAATTATCTTTTAATAGCTGACTCAAATCCTCCGAATTCGCGGCCATAACAGGAGGAGTTAAGTAGAGAGTGAACAGGACGATCGCCAATACTGCCGCGCAGAAAGTTTTCAACCTCATAACTTTTTTCATTGACACTAATTTGCGCCATAAATTATTGATGTCTAATCAAAGCATAGCAAATAATCTGCAACTTTCCTCAGCAAGATTACTCAAAAATATTAGTGTAGTGAAAGGTTAATCAGGGTTGGCGCAGGCACAAACTTAACTCAGCCAGTCTTAGACGCCCTTTGAGCGAGAAACACGGTTGCTTCACAAATGCCTCGCTGCCAAACTAATTTTTTTCCTAAAAATCTGGTATCAGATAACCGCAAGTTCGATCGGGATTTGGCAGTGCAATATCGCTACAAAGTAATACTTGCTGCTAGCAGTTGCGATCGCTCCCCCAGGGGCCTACCTGCAAACAATCCCCGTAGGAACTGCTCAATATGGGAAGAAAGAAACCGCCCAGCTAGCCTGAAAAGCTTATATTTAAAGGGTTGTAGACGCATTTTTTCACAATTGCGATCGTCATCACTAACTAAGCCTAACTTTCATCACACAATTCAAGCCCCAGCATCACCACATCTCATCAAAGTTATCACCTTCCTGAGACTACGGATATCACTGTCAGTAGCTGAAGTATGGAGGAAAATAAGAGCATACAGTTGAACACCACTCCTCCCATGCCTACTATCCCCCTTCTCCCAAGCCAATTAGTTGTGACAACTATTTTCAATTCGATCGAATCTTTGGGATTCACTAATATTGCAGGCAAAGTATTTCCGGGGGAGCAAGCTGAATCCCGACAAGAGGCAAATTTAAAAGTTAGTACCCAAAAGTTTTACACTCAGGGTTTAAAAAATCTCGAACAACAAGACTTGCACGGCGCTATTAAAAATTTTACTGCCACAATTAACATTAATCCGCAATTCGCGTCAGCTTATAACGATCGCGGTGTGGCCCGCTACAAATTAGGCTACAAGCAATCGGCGATCGAAGATTTAACTACAGCCATCGAGCTCAATCCTTACCGAGCCAAGTATTATAGCAATCGAGGGTTTATGCTGACTCGTTTAAAAGATTATACTGCGGCGATCGCCGATTACAACTCGGCACTCCTGCTCAACCCTAATGTAGCTCAATCTTACTTTAACCGAGGTGCTATCCGCCTGCAAATGGAGAATTCCCTGGCAGCACTAGCTGATTTTGAGTCAGCAATTCGCCTCGATAACGATTTTGCTAAAGCTTACTTTAACCGAGGAGTGACTAGATATAAATTGAGAGAGGTTCAGGGAGCATTTGAGGATTTTCAGAAGGCGGCAGGGCTTTTTAAGCAGCAGGGGAGAATGGATTCTTATCAAGAGGCAGTTTCTCAAATTACAAAGCTATGGTGTTAGTTGAATTTGGCAATTGGGAATTGGGAATTGGGAATTGGCCATTGATAATCAGGTAAGGTGCACCGCAGAGCACCCTACACCTATAATTATTGCGTCAGTCTTGTTAAAGTTAGCCAACTCTCAAGGCGGCGTCTCTGGAAAGCAAGTTATCGGCAACGGAAGCCGTAGAAAAGTTAATTTCAAAAGCAGCATTTTGAACTGCTGCAGGAGTGGCATTTTGAACCACAGCCAAAGTAACTCCTCCAAATTGAATGAGTGTGTTGCTGCCTGATTGGGTGAATGAGGTGTTGGATAAAGGGCTGGTCAAGGCAATGCGATCGCCATCTCCCGGCCTAAAATCAAGAATTATATCGCTCGACGCATCCAACTCCAGATTTTCACCCGTAACCAGAACAAAAGTATCTGCCCCGGCGCCACCAGTGAGAGTATCGCTACCAATATCGCCGATTAAAACATCGTTACCATCGCCGCCGATTAAAACATCGTTTCCTCTGCCGCCTCGCAAAAAGTCGTTACCAGCATCGCCATTGAGATTATCGTCGCCGAGATTTCCGTTGATAATATCGTTGCCAACACCTGCGCTAATGGAGTCGTTACCTTTGCCGCCTCTGAGAAAGTCGTCACCCGCTTCGCCCGTGAGGGTATCGTTGCCTTGGCTGCCATTAATTGCATCATCCGTGGGTGAACCGAGGATGCGATCGTTTGCGCTACCTCCCACTACACCGTTAGAATTTTGCTGAGAGTCTTGGGAAGTGACTTGATAGTTGTTCGGGGTGTTGGCCAATCTGAGGGCTCGCAAAGGCAGATTTACAAAATTGGTACTGTTAATGAAATCGTTGAGGACATTAACATCGGTAATGATGCTAGAAACCCGACTGGGGACGATTCCTTGAACGACTTTTGCAGTCGAAATGCGATCGCCCTGCTGCACCGCATTCACCGTTTCAAAACCTTGAATAACGTTGCCAAAAACAGCATAATTACCATCCAAAAATGGCAAATCATCCAAAGCAAAATAAAACTGCGAAGAAGCCGAATTCAAAGCATTAGAACGAGCCATTGCCACAGCCCCGCGAGTGTGCGGCAACTGCGGCGTCTGGGTTACAACTTGGTTGTAAACAGGTTGCGCGGCCCCTTGCGGCTTAATTTCCAAAGGAATAAAACGCGGCTGATTGGTATCCGGGTCAATAAAATTACCCGTTCCCAATTGACTTGCTGGAATTCTCGTATCTCTGCTGCGCGGATCGCCTCCTTGCACCACAAAAGGCTCTGGCTGGCGCACAACTCGGTGAAACATCACCCCGTCGTAAATGCCACGTTCCACTAAGTCAACAAAATTTCCCCCAGTAATCGGGGCATTAGTGCCGTCTACTTCGATCGTAACGGGTTGACCGTTAATTACCTGGACTACTATAGCTTTGCCTGTTAACGGGAGTGCAGCGCTCATGGGTAAATTGCTATTTGAGTGAGTGATCGTTGGGTTTTAGAAGCAATCCGCGAATTGCCCTTACCCATTTAATCAGAAAACTGTAAACTTGTCTTAAGTACAGTTCTACTTCTAAAATTTATGATGTCCCGTCGCAATTTTTTTAGCACTTTATTGGCAATTTGTCTAGTTGTTCTAAGTTTCAATTTTGCCACACCTGCATTGGCCCTCGGCGGCAAGCTTCCGACGCTGAATGAAGCCGCACCGGATTTTAGTTTGCCGACAAACAGCGGCGACGGACAAGTGTCCCTGTCCGATTATCGCGGTAAGTGGCTGGTAGTCTATTTTTATCCGAAAGACTTTACATCGGGATGTACGATCGAAGCGCGGAGATTTCAGGAAGACTTGCCGAAATACTTGGCAAAGAATACTCAAATTATCGGTATTAGCGCTGATGATGTCAACTCCCACGCGGAATTTTGCGATTCGGAAGGTTTGAAGTTTCCGCTGTTAGCTGATACCGATGGTAAAGTGAGTAAAGCTTACGGTTCTTGGATGAGTTTTATCTCGGCGCGACACAGTTTTATTATTGACCCTGAAGGCATTTTGCGCGAAACTTTTGTGAAGATTAATCCGGCGATTCATTCTAAAGAAGTGTTGGCTCGTTTGGGGGAATTGCAGGCTAACGGGTAATCTGAGGTTTTACATTATCTAATATCATGTTCATCATGATTTTTGAGAATTTGAATTAGTCTTTCTTTCTGTTATTGAGACAGATGGTTTTGGGCTGGCATCTATTCGGAGGAGGGCTAATTTATCTGACCTGGATATGATAGCGATCGCTTCTCGGTCATTTGTAAGCATTAAGGTGTACTACCCTAAAGATCGATGGCGTCGCGCTGGGGCAACAACTCCCTAACTGGGTATCTACTCCTGGTGTCAAAGCCACCATTCGCGCCACCCTAGCCAACAATCCCACCCTCTGCCCCTGCAACGATGTGACGATCGTATCTGTGCTGTTTCCGCCCTCAGAAACCTATACTACAGGCCGATATTTGTGGACTTGGTATAGCCCCTTCCCTGGGTCAGATGGCACTCACAGTCGGCCTGTGACGTTTATGGAGTCGGCATCGGAGATTGGAGCCGGTACAAGTCTGGCATTAGCCGATTATTTTTATTACAAAGAATTTCAAGAGCCGATCGATCCCCGCTATGTAGAACCACCGGCATTTTGTACAATGCCCGCCCCACGGACAGATGCCTTGGCAAATACGTGGATGCGGGTTAAAGAAGTCCCCACAATCTATATTCCTCGGGGAATATAGATTGTGGCGCAGAAACTGGGTTTGTGAGGGCGACATCCAAAATCAGTCCTGGACGCATAAATAGCAAAGAAACCGGGTTTTTTTACGAAAATATTGGTTTATAGCCTTTAATATTGGTAAAAAACCCGGTTTCTGCGTTCAGGACTGAAAATCTTGCGCTAAGCGCGATCGAAAATCAAAAATCAAAAATCAACCTAACCCGGAAAAGTTGGTTTGGTGGACGACTAGATTGCTAAAACTTCTTTATAACTAACTTTCTATCATGATCGACATTGATGGCTATCGGATTCTGACTCTAATTTATGAGAGCGTTAATTCAATTGTCTATCGTGGCATCCGCCAACAGGATAACCAACCGATTATCCTGAAAATGTTACAGCAGGATGATCCCAGTCCCCAGGAACGCACCCGCTATCGGCAGGAATATGAAATTATTAGCACTCTCAATCTCGACGGGGTAATCAAAGCCTATGGGTTAGAGGAGAAGGAACATCGGCTGATTATTATCTTAGAAGATTTTGGCGGCATTTCTTGGCGGCAAGCGATGCAGACAATCGCCGCAAATACCCAGTCGTCGTCCCCCATTTCTCTACTGGAATTTCTCCCCATTGCCATTCAAGTCGCTGATATTTTGGGCAAGGTTCATGGGGCAAATGTGATACATAAAGACATTAATCCAGCCAATATTGTTTTTCACCCAGAAACCAAGCAAACAAAGCTAATTGACTTTGGTATTTCCACTCTCCTATCGCGGCAGAACCCCACCCTCAAACCCCCCAATGTCCTCGAAGGCACGCTGGCCTATTTATCCCCAGAACAAACGGGGCGAATGAATCGCGTATTAGACTACCGCACCGATTTTTATTCCCTCGGGGTGACGTTCTACGAGTTGCTAACCGGGAAACTGCCCTTTGAGACGATCGATCCCTTGGATCTGGTGCACTGCCATATTGCCCGACAACCCCCCTCGCCTCATCAAATCAACCCATCCCTTCCCCCCGTCCTCTCAGATATCGTCATGAAACTGATGGCCAAAGCCGCAGAAGATCGATATCAAAGTGCCTGGGGTCTCAAAGCGGATTTAGAACACTGTCTCCTGCAGATGCAACAACAGGGGGAGATTCCCCACTTTGCCCTCGCCCGCCGGGATATTTCCGACAAATTCCAGATCCCCCAAAAGTTGTACGGGCGCGAATCGGAGACGGCGATGGTGCTGGCTGCCTGCGATCGTGTTGCCGGTCACGGCAATGGCGAGGGTGCCAGTGCATTGATGCTAATTGCGGGCTACTCCGGCATTGGTAAATCGGTGCTGGTGCGGGAGTTATACAAACCAATTACCCGTTCCCGGGGCTATTTCATCACCGGTAAATTCGATCAATTCCAGCGGAATATTCCCTACGCAGCTATTGTAGATGCGTTTCGGGGATTAATGCGGCAACTGTTAACGGAGGGCGAAGCCCAACTGAGTCACTGGCGCGAGACCCTCCTCACCGCCCTTGGCCCCAACGGGCAAGTGATCGTTGATGTGATTCCGGAGATGGAATTAATCATTGGCCCACAGCCTGCCTTACCCGTCCTGGCCCCGACTGAGGCGGGCAATCGCTTTAATCTAGTCTTCCAAAATTTTATTCAAGCATTTAGTTCCGCCGATCGCCCGTTGGTGCTGTTTCTCGACGATCTGCAATGGGTGGATGCCGCCACCCTCAAACTGATCGAACTGATGCTGGTGGATGCCGACACCCACCATCTGCTAGTGATTGGAGCCTATCGGGACAATGAGGTCGATGCCGCCCATCCGCTGACCCTAGCCGTGACTCAGTGGCAGCGGCGGGGTGCCCCGATCGATCGCATCACCCTCAAACCCCTAGCGGATCGGGATGTCACCCAATTAATCGCAGATACCCTGCAAACAGATTTAACTGCTGTTCAACCCCTGAGTCAGTTGGTGATGCACAAAACCAGGGGCAATCCATTTTTTGTCAATGAATTTCTGAGAACCTTACACGCCGAGCATTTACTCAACTTCGATCGAGAGACCCTCTCCTGGCCATGGGACATCCAACCGATTGAGCGGATGGGCATCACCGACAATGTGGTGGATCTGATGATCGCGAAGGTGCAAAAACTCTCCAACAGCGCTCAGGTGGCGTTGCGCCTCGCGGCCTGTGTGGGTGCAGAATTTAGCCTAGACAGTCTCGCGCCCATTTGCCAAACCTCGATCCAGGAAATTTTCCATGACTTAAAGCCCGCTGTGCAAGCTGGATTGATTATACCGATCTCAGACTTGGATGAGCAATTGCTGATTCATGACTATAAGTTTGGCCACGATCGCATTCAACAAGCCGCCTATGCCCTCATCGATCCCTCCCAACGCCAAGCGGTACACCTGCAAATTGGCCGCCAATGGCTGCACCGTTGGAGTACAGAGGGAGGTGCGATCGCGGTAGGGGCAATCCCCCCGTGGTTGCCCCTGTTTGACGTGGTGGATCACCTGAATCTGGGCGTCGAGCAAGTCACCCAGCCTGAAGAAAAGCTTCAGATTGCCCAATTGAATTTGCAAGCCGGACAAAAAGCCAAAACCGCAACGGCCTATCCGGCGGCTCTGAATTATTTGCAAGCCGGGATCGATCAGTTGCCCGCCGATCGCTGGATCGCCCAATACAACCTCACTCTGGCACTGTACATGAATGCGATGGAGGTCGAGTATTTAAGCACTCACTTTGACGCCGCCAAAGCATTAGGCACAGTGATTCTGAATCATGCCCATAGTGTGGGCGATCGGATTGCGGTTTACGAATTGATTGTGCAAATTAACATTGCCCAAGACGAACAGGCAACCGCCATTGAGACGGGACTCCAAGCCCTAGAATTACTGGGCATTCCCCTCGTTGCCGGAGGGCCAGAACATCAGGTGCCAGTGCCTGCGGTAGGGGAACTCGACGACCTGCCAGAGATGAGCGATCCCGCTCAACTCGCCGGGTTACGGCTGTTAATTGCCATCACCCCGCCGGTACACCACGTTAAACCGCAGTTATTTCCCCAGGTTGCCCTCACCATTATCAACCTGTGTGTCCAGGGCGGGCTATCCGCTCTAGCGGCTTATGCCTATGGCATTTATGGGTTGTTTCTCTCTGCCGTGGCCAAGGATATTGAAGCTGCGTACAACTCCGGCAAGGTGGCGCTGCACTTAATTGAGAAGTATCGCGCCCAAGAGCTCAAGTGCAAAGTTTATATGCTGTTTGGCATTTTTGTCTGCTCCTGTAAAGAGCACGCCCGCGACACCCTCACCCCACTCAAGGAGGGCATTAGCAGTGGGTTGGAAGTGGGGGATATTGAATATGTCAGTTATTGCATCATGGCCTATTGCGGGCAAATTCTGTTGTCTGGTGAGCCATTAGAGGTCGTCGAGCAAAACCAAACTCAGTATGTAGATTTACTCCTCAAACTCAAGCAAGAACACTGTGTCGCCTATACCCAAATATGGCGGCAATTGACCCTGAATTTGCAAGGTCGATCGCCCCATCCCCAGCACCTAATCGGCGATGCCTTCGATGAAACCACTGCTATCCCTTACTTTCATGAAACCCACAACCACCAATCCCTGTTTGCCGCCTATGTGGCAAAATTAATC
This sequence comes from Microcoleus sp. D2_18a_D3, assembly GCF_036702455.1. NCBI lineage: Bacteria > Bacillati > Cyanobacteriota > Cyanophyceae > Oscillatoriales > Microcoleaceae > Microcoleus > Microcoleus sp. D2_18a_D3. Next base: position 61,562 of record NZ_JAUBTK010000032.1, on the reverse strand, counting down.
CTCTCCCATACCTTCAAGCAGTATGACCAAGCCGTTGAGGATGCGGCCCATGCTAGTCAGCATATCGATGCTGCTTTTGGGCAATTACTCGTGGCCGTCCATAACTTTTACCAATCGCTCTCCCTGTTAGCGGTCTATCCCAATTTAGACGCGGCCCGACAGGAAGTCGCTTTACGTCAGGTCGAGGTCAATCAGGCGGTGCTGCAAGAGTGGGCAATCCACGCCCCGATGAATTTTCAGCACAAGTACCAGTTGGTGGCAGCCGAAACCGCCCGGATTTTAGACAACCCTTGGCAAGCTACGGAATATTACGAACAAGCCATTCAAGGGGCGATCGCCCACGGCTATCGCCAAGAAGCCGCCCTTGCCCATGAACTGGCTGCTGAGTTTTACCTGTCGCGGGGTCTGGAACGTATGGCTCAGACCCATTTGCAAGCCGCCTATGATGGCTATGTGCGCTGGCAAGCCTGGGCGAAAGTAGAGGCCCTCTGCCAGCAGCAACATTCTGAGACGATCGCCCAATGCCAAGCCCCCAGTTCAGCGATTTCCTCCGATCCGCGCGTGTCCTCTCCGGCCTCCAACGCGGTACACACGACCACTCGCCCCGGTACATCGCTGGATATCGCCGCTGTAACCAAAGCCTCCCAGGCGATTTCTGGGGAAATTGTGCTGGAGAAATTACTCAAAACCTTAATGACTCTTTTGCTCCAGAATACCGGTGCCGAGGTGGGATACTTGATTCTGGCGGATCAGGATCAGTTGCTGATTGAAGCCCAAGGCGCGATCGACTCTGAACAAGTGGCCGCGATCGAGTCGATTCCCATTGCCGCGAGTTCCTCTATTCCCCAATCGATTATTCAATACGTGGCGCGGACGGCTGATATTGTGGTTTTAAACAATGCCAGCGTTGCTGGAAACTTTGCCAACGATCCCTATATCCGCCAACACCAAACCAAATCAGTGTTGTGTGTGCCTCTGCTCAACCAGGGGAAGTTAATCAGCATTGTTTATCTCGAAAATAACCTCAGCCCTGGTGTTTTCACGCCCGATCGCCTCGAAGTAATCAAAGTGCTGTCAGCGCAGGCCGCGATTTCGATCGAGAATGCTCGTCTGTATCAAACTCTAGAAGATAAGGTAAGACAACGCACGACTCAATTAGCCCTGGCTAACCAAGAAATCACAACGCTGAATAACCGGCTCAAAGCCGATAATGTTCGCATGAGTGCTGAGTTAGAAGTCACCAAACAACTCCAGCAAATGATCTTGCCAAAACCCGCAGAACTAAAAGCGATCGCCGGATTAGATATCGTCGGCTACATGGAACCCGCCGATGAAGTTGGGGGGGATTACTATGATGTGCTCTATGCCGATGGCGTGGTCACATTAGGCATCGGGGATGTGACGGGTCACGGGTTAGAGAGTGGCATCTTGATGCTGATGACCCAAACCGCCGTGCGGACGCTGCAAGAAATGGGAGAAACCGATCCCGTTCGCTTTCTCGATACCCTGAATCGCACTCTCTATAAGAACGTGCTGCGGATGAACATTGACCGCAACCTCACCCTGGCGATTCTCAACTACACCGATGGCAAAGTCAGCATCAGCGGACAACATGAAGAAACCCTGATCGTCCGCGCCGGTGGGCTGGTGGAACGGATCGACACGATCGATTTAGGACTGCCAATTGCTCTGGATGACAATATCACCGATTTCATCGATAGTGTCTCGATCGATCTGTACCCGGGCGATGGCATTGTCCTCTATACCGATGGCATTACAGAAGCCAAGAACATGGACAATGCCCAGTATGGATTGGAGCGATTCTGCGCGATCGTGAGTCAAAATTGGCACAAATCCGCAGAGGAAATCAAACAAGCAGTGATTGCAGATGTCCGTGAATTTATCGGTGAACAGAAGCAGTTTGATGATATCAGCTTGCTGATTCTCAAGCAGATACATTTAACCCAATAAATTCATGAATTCACCCAAACATACTGTGTATGGCATCATCTGGTAAGCTGCAAGTTCTCCCGGTTTGGATGTATACCTCAAAGCTTTAAACAAAATATTGAAAGCAACGATAATGACTCAAAGTTACCATCCCTCTCACTGTCTTTGTTGCCAGTTTTATCTTAACCTTTTTTACGATTAGCTGCTTCTCAAAGTTGTGAAATATCTCATTACCACCTTTCGTCATCAGATTACAGCTATAGCTGGCACACCCCACCTATAGCTGGAAGCTGGGAGTTTTTGCTAAAAAATATATGTAGTCCTTTCTCTGCAAGCGTTATCGCAAGGTGTATAAAAATTAAATTTTGTCCTTAATTATGTAGGTAATTATCGATCGTCGTCAATCTGTATTAAAATCTTTTTCTATTGAATTTTAAGTAGAAATTAGATAATGGACTCTGTTTGGTTCTTTGGGGGATAAGGATATAAGTAAGACTTATGTCAAAGGAAACATCAGGTTTCCAGTTGTTCAAGCACCATGTTTTGTGTCTTAAGCTACATTTTTACCATGAATTCAGAAGTAATATCTGTTTATCGTTTGCTCAAACCCAATTATTTCTATCTACCAGATCCTTGGCAGGAGAAATCTGAGTCTGGTAAATGCCCATTCCACCATCAGTCGTAAATAAGGTTCCATTCTAATTGAGGCAATTTGTATGATAAATTTTGACCGGAATAATTGGTTTAAGCTAGCTCTAGATTTAAAAAGTTCCGTCATTCGGGATATCAAAAACCAAGTGCTTTTGAGTATGGTAATGGCTTTGATCATTACCATCCTTTACACAAATGGATATCCAGGTCTGAGCCAACCAATTTTAACTGGATTAATACCGGGAATTGTTTTAGGATTACTATTAGTTTTTCGGACTAATACAGCCTACGAAAGATTTTGGGAAGGCTGGCAAATTGCCGGTATGACTATATTTACTGGTCGTAATCTTTCAAGACAAATGTGGATGACAATTCCCGACCCAACTTTAGCAGATTCTCAGGAAAAAGCCGCTTATTTGCGCTTAGTACCAGCTTTTTTTATGGCAATGAAACAGCATTTAAGACACGCTGGAGTTGACGAAGACTTAAAGTCTGTTGTTTCTCCTGAACAATGTTTAGAGTTGCAATATGTCACTAATATGCCATTGAAAGTGACGCAATGGATTGGGAGCTATCTAACTAAACAGTATACCCAAAAGCACATCGATAGTATTCAATTTGCCTCCCTCAATCGCTTGCTGGATCAATTAGTAGAATGTCTGTCTCGCTGCGAACGCATTTTAGCTGCGCCGATGCCCAAAGCTTATTCGATTCACCTACGGCATCTGTTACTTTTATATTGTTTGGCACTGCCTTTTCAGATGGTAAAAGATTTGCAATGGTGGACAATTCCCGTTGTTGGGGTAGTGTCTTTTGGGTTGTTTGGCGTTGAGGCGATCGGTTTAGAAATTGAAAATCCCTTTGGATACGATGCTAACGATATTCCCATGGATCGGCTTTGCAAAAAGTTGCACAACGATACTGAAGAATTAATTGCTGGTGGAACAAAGCTAGACAGCATTGAAACATCAACAGGGAAAACGCATATTCAATGAGCATATCGGTTGTGTAGGAGTTTGGCTCCACATAAAAAAGACAGGGATTTTTTGATAAGTAAGACTTATATCAAAGAAAACTTTTAGATCCCCGACTTCTTTAAGAAGTCGGGGTTCTGGGTATTCTGTAATGTAAAATCTAAAATCGATTGAGTTCCAGAGGTTCTGAAGGTGATTTATTGTCTGAAAAATTTCTCTTTCTGCTAGCCATGCGACGTTCCGGGTCAATTCCCTCGAAGGTTGGCGGCAACCAAACTCGGACTACCAACAACACTGCCAAAACCAGCAAAAATGCGCCTGTTGATAATATTTGAACCGAGGGAGTTTCCAGCACTCCCCGCACTATCACTTCTCGCAAAACTGATACAATACAAACTTCCACAGCTACGCCGATCGAAACTCTTTTTTCTTGCAAGTAAATAATTAGCAACCGAAATAATTCCACTAAAACTAATAGAAACAAAATATCTGCCGTGACTTCCTGGAAATTCAAAGGAGGTAGCAGCGAAAAGAACATTTCTCGCAGTTCTAGCACCATGAAACAAAACAAGCCAATACATAGGGAAATTACAATTAAGTCTTGGACTGTTTCCAGAGCGGTGACGATTAATTGCAGATTCAACCATTGAGGGGGGTGACTGGACGAGTTGTTTAAACGCTTTTCCATTGACAGCTCCTGCAACTTGTTTGACTTTTTTACAGCTTAATTGAACTTAGGTTAATCTTTGACAATTTACAGGTTTAATCTATTTATCAGTCTCATAAAATTTCGATTGGTTGACAATTTCACACACACTTTTATTTGCCACCCAGGTGGCTTGACATTTAGTGATACTTTATGCTATGTGAAGCCTGCAATAAGTAGCTTTGATATCTCAAAAATACAAGTCTGAATGCTGGAATGCCCCAACTGCTATAAAATATGAAAATTGTAAAGAATTATTTACCACAGCTTGATAAACTCAAGCTAGCGACTCTCGGCTTTAATCATACAACAGCCGGAAAGTTAGCCCAAAAACCAAAAGTAATCCAGAGAGGATTGAACACAATGGCATTTGAACTTGCACCATTACCCTTCGCCGCTGACGCCCTAGAGTCAGGTCATATGTCGGCCAACACTTTTTCATTCCACCACGACAAGCACCACGCTGCTTACGTGACCAATCTGAATAAACTGATTGAAGGAACTGAAATGGCGAGCAAATCCCTTGAAGAAATTGTCAAGGAATCTGCTAAAGACCCATCCAAAGCCGGCATTTTCAACAATGCAGGTCAAGTTTGGAACCACAATTTTTTCTGGAATTCCCTCGCACCGGGCGGCGGTGGCACTCCGACAGGAGCTTTAGCTGAGAAAATCAACGCCGACTTCGGCAGCTTCGACAAATTCAAAGAAGAATTTAAGACTGCTGCGACAACTCAGTTCGGTAGCGGCTGGGCTTGGCTGGTTTTGGACAACGGCACTTTGAAAGTCACCAAAACTGCTAACGCTGACACTCCGGTAGCACACGGCCAAACTCCGTTGCTGACTTTGGATGTGTGGGAACACGCTTATTATTTGGATTTCCAAAACCGCCGTCCCGACTACATTACTAATTTCTTGGATAATTTGGCTAACTGGGAGTTTGCAGCAGCAAATTTGGCTGCGGCTTAGTAGCTTCTGAGTTTGAGGACTAAAGTCCTCACTACAAACTTTATAGGTTTGTAGTGAGAACTTTAGTCGTGATAAATGAGAATTATATCGATTCCGGTTGCACCGTTCGTCATTGTTGACTGTTGACTGTTGACTGTTGACTGTTGACTGTTGACTGTTGACTGTTGACTGTTGACGGTGAATCAAAAAACTGGAAATGGCGCGCTTATTTGTTGGCAGCTTGGTTCGACTTTTTCAGGACGATGAAACGCGGATTTGATATCATTGCGGCGCAGCCGGAATTGATATTATAGCGGTTCTCAAGCGTGGTGAGGTATGGGGGCGAATCCTATGCCCTATGCCCTATGCCCTATGCCCTATGCCCTATGCCCTATGAGCACCTCATGTTACTGAGAAAGGCTATATTTAACCAAACTTGCTATTAGCAGACAAAAACAGCTTTCAACATTCCTTCGCCTCGGTCTGGTTGGAGTTCAAATCCTAGTTTTTTACAGAGGCTCTGCATCTGGTAGTTGCTATTGAGAATGTAGCCAACGATCGCCTCTAATTTCTCTTCCTGACCAATTTGCAGCATCCGCCTCAATAATTCTGTTCCCAAACCGCGCTTCTGATAGCTATCGCTAACGATCAGCGCAAATTCGGCTTGGTTTGTGCCGTGGAGTTTGCTCAGACGGGCTACTCCCAAAACCCGGTGTTCTGAGGTTTCCGGGTCTTGACGATCGGCTACTAACACCATTTCGCGATCGTAGTCAATAAAACAAATCCGGGTCAAACGTTCGTGAGCGATGCGGTGCTTTAACTTTACCATGTGAGCGTAGCGCAAATACACGCTCTCTTCCGAAAGTTCTTGGTGGAAGAGCACCATCAGCGGCTCATCTTCTGGGCGAATCGGACGGATCGTGAGGGGACGATCGCCGTTTGTTGACCATTTTTGAACGTATTGCGTAGGATAGGGGCGAATCGCGGGTGAAATGCGGTTTTCTGTTGTCTGGAGAACAACGCGGGCATCAAGAGCGATCGCACCTTCAGGAGAAACCAACAGCGGATTAATATCAATCTCGGAAATTTGAGGTTGCTCTACAATTAGTTGACTGAAACGAACTAATAACTGTTCGAGTTGTACCAGGTCAATTGCCGATCGACCGCGCACTCCTTGCAAAGCTTTATAGATGCGCGTTTGCTCCATCATCCGCCGCGCTAGGGTCGTATTTAAAGGCGGAAGTGCCAGCGATCGATCTTGAAAGACTTCCACTAATTGTCCCCCGGAACCAAACAGCATCACCGGCCCAAATTGTGGGTCAATACTGCTACCCAAAATTAGTTCATAGCCTTCCAAATGCACCATCGGCTGCACGGTTACGCCAAGCAACGCTGCAGGATCGATCGCCCGTACCCGCTGGGAGATCCCCTCAAAGGCACTAATTACAGCGTTAGCATCGCCTAAATTTAGTTTTACACCCCCCACATCGGTTTTGTGAGTAATCGTCTCAGAATGGAGTTTTAGCACCACTGGATAACCGAGGATCTCGGCAATTTCCACAGCTTCGGCCGCACTTGCTGCAATTTCTGTCGCTACGGTGGGAATGCCGTAAGCTGCTAGCAACTGTTTTGATTCGTACTCGGTTAATAGAGTGCGATTGTTTTGGCCCGCGGCAGTCAAAATCTTCGCAGCAGTCGCACACCCGGAAGTCTCGATTTCGCAATCAGCGGGGAGAGATGGCGTTTCGTAGATAGCGCGCAGGTTGTATGTGTACCGCCACATATAGTTGAATAACCTGACGGCGGTATCGGGATAAGGGAAAGTCGGAATATTTGCCTGATTGAGAATTTGCGTTCCCGCTGACACTTCCACACCGCCCATCCAGCTTGCTAATAAGGGCTTTCCGAGTTGGCTGTAAGACTTGAGTTTTTCTGCGGTTTGGGTGGGATTTGTCATCGCTTGTGGCGTCAGGATGACCAGCAATCCGTCACTATTGGGATCGGGAGCGACCACTTCTAGAGTTTTGGCGTAAAGATCGCTACTAGCATCGCCCAAAATATCGATCGGGTTGTGATGACTCCACTGAGGCGGCAAAAACTCATCAAGCTGCTGCACCGTCTCCGGTGACAGATTTGCCAGCGCACCGCCGTCGCTAATTAAGGCATCAGTGGCGATCGCCCCTGGGCCTCCTGCATTGGTGACGATCGATAGGCGGTTGCCCTGCGGTCGCGGTTGCTTGGCCAGAATTTCTGCCATGTCGAACAAATCGGAAATCGTATGTACCCGCAACGCGCCACAGCGGCGGAAAGCAGCGTTAAGCACGTCATCGCTGCCGGTCAAAGCTCCCGTATGGGATGCGGCGGCTTGGGCGGCGGCGGCGGTACGTCCTACCTTGAGAATGATGATCGGTTTGTCGATCGCCACTGGGCGGGCGGCGGACAGAAACGAACGAGCATCACCCATAGATTCCATGTACAAAACGATACTGTGAGTATGGGGATCGTCCCCGAAATACTCGATCAGATCGCCCCAACCGACATCGAGCATAGAGCCGATCGACACAAAGGCGCTAAAACCGACATTTTCCCCCAAACTCCAGTCGAGAATCGAAGTACAGAGGGCGCCGCTTTGACTGATGAAGGCGACATTACCCGGACGGGCGATCGTACCTGCAAAAGTAGCATTGAGGCCAACCACAGGATTCATCACACCGAGGCAATTTGGGCCGATAATCCGCATTCCGCCCAGACGCGCTTGGGCGAGAACTTGCTGTTCTAAAGCCTCCCCAGCCGCACCAATCTCTTTAAAGCCGGCAGAAACAATAATTGCCCCTTTCACCCCAGCAGCGATACATTCGCGGATCACTTGCGGCACCCCAGCAGCAGGCGTAGCAATCACCGCCAGATCCACTCTTTCCGGGACGCTAGCAATGTCAGGATAAGACTTGAGTCCCAAGACGCTGTGGCGCTGGGGATTCACTGGAAAAACTGTTCCGCCAAACGGATTCCGAATCAAGTTCCACAGGAGAGTTCGTCCGACGCTTCCTTCTCTCTCTGTTGCGCCGATTACAGCCACGGAGCGAGGCCGAAAAATCCGATCGAGCGGATGACGCTGTTCTTTCCAAATATCGTGAGCCCGATCGCTCGCAGTGCTTTGATTCATTGAATTTATCTGCATAATACCTACTTCAATTAATCAGCAATTAATATTGCTCTGCTTTCGATAACAATCACCGAATCAAATCCGAACTCTTTTTCGGCTTTTTCTTCATCTTTCTCTCGTGTTCGCGGTTCGTGACCCAAAAATCTCATTCCCGTTGCCGATCGACCCGCCCTTAAACAACATTTCCGTTGTCCAAGTGTTAGTTGGGGAGCCAAGTTGCTCAGAGCTTCCTCAACAATAATTCAAGAGGATGCTCTGGATACTATCTATCTTAATTCTTCCCACGGAATTAGCAAGTCAACTTTTGTAACAAATAGCGAACTGAGGATTTAAAATAGTGAAATTAAATATATACTAGATGTAGTGGTCGAAGAAGAAAAGATCGATCGCTAACAAAAAATTGAGGGGAAAGCAAGCTATGTTTGCAGAATGGCACGGCTTTACTGAAGGCAACTGGACAAACGAAGTCAACGTCAGAGACTTCATCCAAAAGAATTACACCCCCTACGAAGGGAATGCAGAATTTCTCACAGCACCAACCGAAAAAACCCAGCAGCTTTGGCAAAAAGTTCTGGAATTAATGAAGCAAGAGCGCGAAAAAAGTGTATTGGATGTTGATACAAAAGTTCCCACATCTATCACGGCTCATGCAGCAGGATACATCGATCGCGACTTAGAACAAATAGTAGGTTTGCAAACAGATCGACCTTTGAAACGCGCGATTATGCCCTTGGGGGGAATTCGCGTGGTCAAGTCCGGTTTAGAAGCTTACGGCTATCAGCTCGATCGGCAAACAGAAGAAATATTTACGAAATATCGCAAAACTCATAACGATGGTGTATTCGATGTTTACACGCGCTCGATGCGTCTGGCGAGACGTTCTGGTATCATCACAGGTTTGCCAGATGCCTATGGACGCGGGCGGATCATCGGTGACTATCGGCGCGTTGCTTTGTACGGTGTCGATCGCCTAATTGATGATAAAAAAACCCAGCAAGAATCACTCGAACTAGAGGCGATGGACGAGGCAACAATTCGTTTGCGCGAAGAGTTATCCGAGCAAATTCGGGCATTGTTTGAGTTAAAAGAAATGGCTGCTAGCTACGGCTTTGATATTAGCCGTCCGGCGGCAAACGCACGAGAAGCTGTCCAGTGGGTGTATTTTGGCTACTTGGGAGCAGTGAAAGAACAAAACGGGGCAGCGATGTCTCTCGGCCGCGTATCGACGTTCTTAGACATTTATTTCGAGCGCGATTTGCAAAGTGGCGCGAGTTCCGAACAGGAATTGCAAGAACTGATCGACCATTTTGTAATGAAACTCCGCATGGTGCGGTTTTTGCGAACTCCCGACTATAACGCTCTGTTTTCTGGCGATCCAACTTGGGTAACAGAGGCGATCGGCGGTATAAGCACTGACGGTAGAACATTGGTAACTCGTAACAGTTTCCGATTCTTGCACACCCTGTCAAACCTCGGTACTGCACCAGAACCAAACCTCACTGTTTTGTGGTCGGAAAACTTGCCGGAAAACTTCAAAGAATTCTGTGCCAAGGTATCCAGCGAGACGAGTTCGATTCAGTACGAAAACGACGACTTGATGCGTCCTCAATACGGCGATGATTACGCGATCGCCTGTTGTGTTTCCGCCATGCGAATTGGCAAGCAAATGCAGTTTTTCGGCGCGCGAGTTAACTTGGCTAAGACTTTGCTCTATGCGATTAACGGCGGTAAAGATGAGAAGTCCGGCGAGCAAATCGCGCCGCAGTTCCCACCGATTACTACCGAATATCTCGATTATGAAGAGGTAAGAGCCAGGTTCCATGACATGATGGCGTGGTTGGCAAAAACGTATATCAATACGCTGAATGTCATTCACTATATGCACGACAAATACTGCTACGAACGCCTGGAAATGGCATTGCACGATCGCGATGTTTACCGGACAATGGCCTGCGGAATTGCCGGATTGTCTGTGGTGGCGGACTCCCTATCGGCGATTAAACACGCTAAAGTTAAGGTGAGTCGCAACGAGCAAGGTTTGGCAGTGGATTACTCGATCGAAGGAGAATATCCCAAATACGGCAATAATGACGATCGCGTAGACAGTCTGGCGATCGAACTTGTGCAAAGCTTCATGAACGAAATTCGCCAGCACAAAACCTACCGTGGGGCTGTAGCGACTCAATCGGTACTAACGATTACCTCTAACGTAGTGTACGGCAAAAAAACTGGTAGCACTCCCGACGGACGTAAAGCAGGCGAACCCTTTGCTCCCGGTGCTAACCCGATGCACGGCCGAGATTCCTGTGGGGCGATCGCATCCTTATCTTCTGTAGCAAAACTGCCTTACAGTGATTGTCAAGATGGCATATCGAATACTTTTTCGATTGTACCGCAGGCCTTGGGCAGAATGGAGAGCGATCGGACTAATAACCTAGTTGGTCTGTTAGACGGTTACTTCCACGATGGCGGCCATCACATCAATGTTAACGCCCTCGATCGGCAAACATTACTAGATGCGATGGAACATCCAGAAAACTATCCCCAGCTAACAATTCGCGTCTCCGGTTATGCGGTTAATTTCATCAAACTTACCCGCGAACAGCAATTAGATGTGATTAAACGGACTTTCCACGAGCGCGTCTAAATCCCAGCAGAAAAAACTCGGCGGTTTCAACCGCTCAATAGTCAAACTTTCATCCGAACAGAGGGGGACTGAAGAAGCTGTTAAACAATTAAGCTCAATCCCCCCTAGCCTTAAGAAAGGGAGAACCGGAAAGTCTGAAAATCCCCCTTCGTAGGGGCGGTGCCCCCGTGCCCGCCCTTGGCCAGGGGGAGCGAGTCTCGGCTATAAACAAAAGATCCGAAAAGTTTTCCGGCTATTGTTAACCCCGCCCTCCCGCTCCTCCCTACTCTCAAAAGCCCAACCAACCAACAGCAAATTAAATGTCTGGAATTGGTCGCATTCATTCAATCGAAACATTTGGTACTGTAGACGGCCCCGGAATCCGGTTTATCGTCTTCACCCAAGGCTGTCCGTTACGCTGTCTTTACTGTCACAATCCCGACTGTCGCAATTCCCACGATGGTAAAGAAGTAACAGTCGATTATTTAATCGATCAAATTACAAAATGTAAATCCTACCTGCGGAAAGGAGGCGTTACAGTCAGCGGTGGCGAACCATTGATGCAGCCGGATTTTGTCAGAGAAATCTTTACCCGCTGTCATCAAATGGGCTTGCATACAGCCCTGGACACATCAGGCTTCTGTGTTTTAGAAGTTGCTAAACCGGTGCTAGAAATGGCCGATCTGGTTTTATTGGACATTAAATCCTACATTCCCGAACTGTATTACAAAGTCACCAACGTTTCGATCGAGCCTACTTTAGCAATGGCCAAATATCTCAGCGAAATTGGCAAACCGACGTGGATTCGATTTGTTCTCGTTCCTCACCTCACCGATCACATCGAAAACGTAGAAAAATTAGCGGAGTTTATTGCCAATCTGAACAATGTGGAAAAAGTAGAAGTATTACCATTTCATAAAATGGGAGAATACAAATGGGAACAATTAAAATTTGATTACGAACTCAAGGATACACCTCCCGCTTCACCGGAACTCGTGCAACAAACTGTTGATATTTTTCGGAGTCGCGGCGTCAATGCGATCGGAGCTAGCGGTATATAATAATTAAAAGACCGCGTTCACAAGTCACCCACAATCTTGAAATGATCTGCGTTGATCAGCAGGTTCCCTACCAATCAAAGATTGAGGCAATAATTTTCCCGAAATAAACATCAGTAAAAACAACATGAAAGTTACCAATTTAGAAGAATTAGAAGTCCTAATTCAAAAAGTGAAAGCAGCCCAAGCTGAATTTGCCACCTACACTCAAGAACAAGTCGATCGCATATTCAAGCAAGCAGCTTTAGCCGCTAATGCCGCCCGCATTCCCTTAGCCAAGGCAGCAGTCAAAGAATCGGGAATGGGAGTCATCGAAGATAAGGCAATCAAAAATCATTTTGCCTCGGAAATGATTTACAACAAATACAAAAACGACAAGACTTGCGGTATCATCGAGTCCGATCGGCATTTTGGCTACGAACGCATTGCCGAACCCGTGGGAGTGCTGGCGGGAATCGTTCCTGTAACTAACCCGACTTCCACCACCATCTTTAAGTCTTTAATCGTGCTCAAGACGAGAAATGGCATTATATTTTCGCCCCATCCCCGCGCAAAATCCTGCACGGCTGCGGCGGCAAAAATCATCCTCGATGCTGCTGTAGCTGCAGGAGCACCACCGGATATTATTGGGTGGATTGATGAGCCAACTGTGCCGCTTTCCCAAGCTTTGATGCAGCACCCCGATATCAAACTAATTTTGGCAACTGGCGGGCCGGGAATGGTAAAAGCTGCCTACTCTTCAGGGCATCCCTCCCTCGGTGTCGGCGCGGGAAATACTCCCGCCATCATCGATGAAACCGCCCACATCCAAATGGCTGTCAGCTCAATTTTGCTGAGCAAAACTTTCGACAACGGCACGATTTGTGCTTCGGAACAATCGGTGGTTGTTGTGGATGAGGTGTACGATGCAGTACAACTGGAATTCATCAAGCGCGGTGCTTATTTCCTGAATGCGGAAGAACGGGAAAAAGTGCGGCAGGTAATCTTAATTGATGGTCGATTGAATGCCGAAATAGTCGGACAATCGGTGCAAAAGGTGGCGCAGATTGCTGGTTTTACAGTGCCGTCAAACATCAGGGTTTTGATTGGAGAAGTTGAGGGGGTAGGTAAAGAAGAACCCTTTGCTTGTGAAAAACTTTCGCCGATTCTCGCCATGTATCGCGCCAAGGACTTTACTGAAGCAGTAGACAAAGCTGAAGCGCTGATAATTTTTGGCGGACACGGACATACTTCTGTACTCTACACGGCTCCGCACAATCAGAAGCACATTCGTTATTTTGAAAGCAAACTAGAGACTTCGCGGGTGCTGATTAATACGCCTTCTTCTCAAGGTGCGATCGGCGATTTGTACAATTTCCGCCTCGATCCCTCCCTTACCCTCGGTTGTGGTAGCTGGGGCGATAATTCGATTTCTGTCAACGTGACACCCCATCACCTGCTGAATATCAAAACCGTAGCAGAACGGCGCGAGAATATGCTCTGGTTCCGCATTCCTCCCAAGATTTATTTTAAGTCGGGTTGTCTTCCTGTAGCTTTGAGGGATCTTGCAGGTAAGAAGCGTGCTTTGATCGTCACGGATAAACCTTTGTTTGAATTGGGATTGACTAAGGAAGTCACAGATAGTTTGGAAGAAATCGGCATCGATCACTACACATTTTACGATGTGGAACCCGATCCTTCGCTGGCTACTGTTCGCAAAGGTTTAGAAATCTGCAATAGTTTCCGTCCAGATGCGATTATTGCCTTTGGTGGTGGCTCGCCGATGGATGCTGCTAAAGTAATGTGGCTGATGTATGAGCATCCAGAAATTGAGTTTGAAGGATTGGCGATGCGGTTTATGGATATCCGCAAGCGGGTATACGAACTGCCGCCTTTGGGTTCAAAGGCAGTTATGGTGGCAATTCCAACTACTTCGGGAACGGGTTCGGAAGTCACGCCTTTTGCCGTTGTTACGGATGAACGATCGGGGATTAAGTATCCGCTTGCAGATTATGCTCTGACTCCGAGTATGGCGATCGTCGATCCAGAACTTACGCTGAATATGCCTCGAAAACTGACTGCTTACGGTGGCATTGATGCGCTAACCCACGCTTTAGAAGCTTATGTTTCTGTGTTGGCTTCTGAGTATACAAATGGTTTGGCTTTAGAATCGATTCGTTTGCTGTTTAAATACCTGCCCAGCGCTTACAAAAATGGTGCTAACGATCCGAAAGCGCGGGAGAAAGTACATTATGCTGCTACGATGGCCGGGATGGCATTTGCCAACTCTTTTCTGGGGGTTTGTCACTCAGTAGCTCACCAATTAGGTGCAACTTGCCACGTCCCTCACGGTTTAGCGAATGCGCTGATGATTTCCCATGTAATTCGCTACAATGCAACGGATGTTCCGTTCAAACAAGCGATTTTTTCTCAAAACAAGTATCCTAACAGCAAGTGGCGTTATGCTCGAATTGCGGACTATCTGAATTTGGGCGGCGATACAGAAGATGAGAAAGTTGAGAAGTTGATCGAAGCGGTGGAAGCTCTCAAGCGTGAGGTAGAGCTTCCTAGCACGATTCAGGAGGCGATCGCCAGTCAGGGAATGAGTGATGATTTCTTTTTTGCTCGCGTTGAGGAAATGGCCGATCGCGCTTTTGACGATCAGTGTACCGGAGCGAACCCCCGCTATCCGCTGATTGAAGATTTAAAGCAACTTCTGGTGCAAGCGTACTCTCACAGCGGCGACACTTCTGAGGTCGATCGAGTGTTAACTGTAGTTTAATCGGCGCGGTGCAAGAGATTTCTCCTCAAAAGCCTGTCAATGGGGGGTAGGATGCCTAACCCCTACTCCCCACAATTTCTGGAGAAATCTAACGCAGGGCCCGGTGGTGAAAATAAACCCCGAAGCGGATCAAAATACCAAGTAGGGGTTGAAAAATTTTGAAATAGTGTTACAATTTTAGAGGTAACTATTTTACAAATCTTGTAGTTTCAGTGGCTGTTCGCGCGATGACCTCTTCACCAACCATAGCACCCGTTCGATCGAGTCAAGTTACCCGCAAACCTTATCCCAACTATCGGGTAATAGTCCTCAACGACGATTTCAACACATTTCAGCACGTTGTGGAATGTTTGACCAAATACATTCCAGGGATGACGAGCGATCAAGCTTGGAAACTCGCCAACCAAATCCACCACGAAGGCCAGGCCACCGTCTGGGTTGGCCCACAAGAGCAAGCAGAACTTTATCATATGCAATTGAGCCGTGCTGGGCTGACAATGGCTCCGCTAGAGTCTACTTAAACAGTGTCTAGAGGGCCGAAAGTTCGATCGTTTTTCGGTAATTCATCTGAAATTGAACGGAGATTGGGATTTAAGAGGCGATGGTAATTTTGCCAATCATCCCCGCCTCTGTATGTCCGGCTACCGTACAGCGCAGGTTGTAGCTTCCTGATTTCATCGGCACAAACACCCATTCTGCCATAGCGCCCGGTTTAAGTTCTAATTCGTGAATGGCTCCTTTAATTTCCACTTTCCCAGCTTCAACTTTTTGAGTCCAACTCGCATCAGCAAAGTTTTTAGCAGTAAAATAATGTTTCTGCGAACTGGGATTTTTTAGAACTAATTTATAGCGCTTGCCTGATTCAAATTCTAGCAAATTGGGAAAGAATTTGAGTTCCCCAGCTTCGTTACCCAAACTAACAGTAATTTCGGTAACAGGTTGGCGAGACAAATCACCGGCAGCACTAGCAATTGCCGCCGGCATCAAGATTGTACTCAAACATAAAATTAGTCCCAAAATAACCTTGAGAGCTTGTTGTAACCGCTGGCGGCCGTAGAATTTGCCTAATTGCAAACCGAGTAAATTGATCATGGCTGTTATGACTACTGTTAACTATTAACTGACTACTGACTAATGACTACTGACTAATGACTAATGACTACTGACTAATGACTAATGACTACTGACTAATGACTTAATTCGATCGCCAAACTTCATCCCAAGGCCCGCCCCCAACTTCCAAACCCGATAAAGAACTTTGAGCCTCTAAGATAATTCTCGAACGCTGCTTGCCATTTTTTTCCACATTTCCCCCCAACAACTCTCGCAGTTGCAAGCGCAATTCGCCGTGCGTCGTATCCCGGCAGCAAAAAGCCAGACCTTTTTCTGTAGGAGCTCGCAGATAAGTACCAGGACTGTTTGTAGTGGCAATTAACTCAACTTCAAACTGACTGTTTCTCGCCTGCATTTTCCAGCTTCCCCAAGGTTCAATAGTCCAACTAACTTGCGAATTCCAAGGCACAAATTCGTAAAATTTGCCTCGGTAATGCAGACAAATCATTGCTACAGATTCCATCCACCACAGCACGCCCCGCTTGCCGCCGCCAGCAGTTAAAGCTAAATCGCTTTCGCCTTGAAAACAATTGCAATTAACCCAAAACCACTTTTGCGGAAAAGCACCGCCCCAGTTTTTTTCGCTATAAGCAGGAGCATCTTTAAATTCGTAGCGTTCGTCATTCCAATCGATCCAGCCCGTGGCTAAACCGTGAGCCATTAAAATTTGCCATCCCGGTTCAAATATGGGTAGAAAAGATACCATTCCCGCCGTGGACTTCTGGATTTCCTCAGAGTTTCCCCAGCCATAAATAGGTTTAATTTCGTACTGCCAAAAACAGTGGCTGCCGCTTCCTGGATCGTGCAAATAACCTTGATTCAAAGTAGCAGTAGCTTGATAGCCTTCTTCGACGCGGCTGTCGAATACTTGCGGCTCTAAATATTGGGGTTTAATTTGTAAATCTGTTCTGCCCCAATGTCCGAAAGCCAAGCCTTCTCGGTGCGCCCAAAACTTATTTACATCGGGCAAGGTGCGGCACAAATAGCTATCTTTCGGGCCGAGAATTTGAGCTGCACCGCCACTGTAAGGTTGACCGCCTCTGGGGTCTTCGATGGAATACATGAATGCAAAGGATTGTCCGTGAATCGGTAATGTTATTCGGTAGTACCAGCCTTCAAAAAAGCGGCGGGAACTGCCGTCCCAGTGGTAGCCACTGTGGGGAGTTTCAATAGTTTTGAGTTTTGAAAGTGAATTTGACATAAAATTACCAATAGCAGAAAGAAGGGTCAGTAGTCAGTAGTCAGTAGTCAGTAGTCATTAGTCAGTAGTCATTAGTTAACGGTTAACAGTCAACAGTCAACAGTCAACGGTTAACAATGCCCAATGCCCAATGCCCAATGCCCAATGCCCAATTCCTAATGACTAATCCCATTACCAATATGATAGGTTATTAATTATGTCTTTAGCACTTTGGCGATCGCCCTTAGCTCGCGCGCTCCACCGCAACCGCAGTCTTGCTTTTGCCCGCTACTTGCAACTAGCAACGGTTCGGGCTACCGGGCGACCTGCCAACCGCACTGTGGTGTTTCGAGGCTTTTTAGCAGATACTAATCAGTTAAAGTTTATTACAGATATTCGCAGTCAAAAGGCAGAGGAGATTAATCTCTATCCTTGGGGGGAAATTTGCTGGTATTTCCCGAAAACTCGCGAACAATTTCGGATTGCTGGAAAGCTAGTTTTGGTAGGGGCAGATTATCCAGAAGCAGAGTTGTGTTCATCGCGCCGCACAACTTGGCAGGAGCTTTCTGAGCCGGCTAGATCGCAGTTTGCTTGGCCTCATCCGGGGGATGACAAAGCCGAGGCTAGTGCTTTTGATTCTGCTTCCCCAGATGCGATCGAGCCGCTGCCTAATTTTTGCTTGCTGTTGTTAGAACCGGAAACGGTGGATTTGTTGGAGTTGCGGGGGGAACCGCAAAATCGATCGCTTTATCGCCGCGACGGGGAGGGAAATTGGTCTGTGCGATCGGTTAATCCTTGAAAAAGAAGTCATTAGTCAGTAGTCATTAGTCAGTAGTCATTAGTTATTAGTCATCACTTAACAGTTAACATTCACCAATGCCAAATGCCCAATGCCGAATGCCCAATGCCCAATGCCCTATTCAAATTTTAGATGCCGCTGCCGTCGAAAAATTCTTGAATTGCTTTATCTTTTAACTTGCAGCTAGGGGTTGTAACTACCTGTGTTTTTTCGGCTAAGGCTACATTGCTGGCTTGGTTTAAAGCTTCTGATACTGAGTGGAAATTGTGGGAATTGGGAACAGAAGTTAAGGAGACAGATGCTTGAGGAAGCAAACTTTTTACTTGCTGTTCGAGGGACTCGATGCGATCGAGCAAAGAGCGAATTACCACAGCTTCCGAATCCGGCAAACTGCCGTGTTCTAGGGGATTGACGCGCACTCCCGATCGATAGACGATGCGGCCGGGAATCCCTACCACTGTACAGTCAGATGGTACGTCCCGGAGTACGACGGAACCTGCGCCGATACGAACGTTGTTGCCAATTTGCAGATTGCCGAGTACCTTGGCGCC
Source organism: Microcoleus sp. D2_18a_D3 (assembly GCF_036702455.1). NCBI lineage: Bacteria > Bacillati > Cyanobacteriota > Cyanophyceae > Oscillatoriales > Microcoleaceae > Microcoleus > Microcoleus sp. D2_18a_D3. The sequence continues at coordinate 43,085 of NZ_JAUBTK010000032.1, read as the reverse complement.
GGCACCGAAAACTACGTTTTCGCCGACGGTAGGGTGACGTTTGCCACTTTCCTTGCCAGTACCGCCCAGGGTGACACCTTGGTAAATTAGGGCAAAATCGCCGATAATCGCTGTTTCGCCGATCACAACCCCCATACCGTGGTCGATGAATACGCTTTTGCCGATGGTTGCCCCTGGGTGGATTTCAATTCCGGTCAAAAAACGAGCCAGGTGGGAAATCAAGCGGGGGATGAAGGGAAGCCCCAACACATAAAGCCAGTGTGCGAAACGGTGCAGCACTAGGGCCTGAAGACCGGGGTAGCAAAACAAAACTTCCAGCCAGTTGCGAGCGGCAGGGTCGCGATCGAAAATTATACTGAAGTCAGCTCTAAGAGTCTTTAGCACTTTCGGAGTTACCTATTTTGGTTAAACACGCCACTTTCGATTTTACATTTTACTGGATGGCGGAAGTGAGCGGTCGATCGGGAGATTGGGTAGTGGGAGATTAATAGATTGGCAGATGGGGGGAAATTGGGGCATGGGGCATGGGGCATGGGGCATGGGGCGTGGGGCGTGGGGCATGGGGCATGGGGCATGGGGCATGGGGCATTAGGCATTGGGAAGAAGGCCCGCGCAGGGCAGTGGAACTGACAACAAATAACCAATAACCAATAACCAATAACTACTGCCAACTGCCAACTGCCAACTGCCAACTGCCAACTGACTACTGACTACTGACTATTCCTGTACTGAGATTGTATAGTTAGACTTGACTCCGGATTCGAGAGTACCTACCCAAATTTTGTAAGAGCCTGCTTGCCAGTCTGAATCAAGTATGCCAGCATCTTTATTCTGACCTATATCATCTCCGCAGCGCACCGCATTACCGGGGCCTTGTACGAGTAAGGTCGTGTCTTTGCCTCCGCTGTTGACTTGGAGTGTGAGTTTGGAAAAGTTTTGCTGCAAGACTATGATGTGGTCGGGAGTTGGGGTGGCAAAACCCAAACATTTGTTTTTGTGGCGATCGGCGTTGGCTATGACAGATAGAGAGTACGATCCGCCTGTGGAACCTCTCAAAACTGCTGTTGGGGCTGCAAAACCTCGCGATAAAGTTAAAGTGCCGAAATTGGCTGTTTCTGCTAAAACTGGTAGGGCTGCGATCGCCGCGATCGCACCCAAGAGCGCACCGTTTTTGAAACTGGCTCCCTGATTAAACAACATGGCAATACTCCTCGGTCAGAACTTAAAATCACAACTCAGAATTTACCCATCGCAGCCCCCTAGAATACAAACTGTGGAGGAAGAATAATTTTTAAGTTAGTTCAAAACCTCCTGGCTTCTCTTCCTTATGTCTATCAGGACAATCCCTGTACGATCGCGCTCGCTTGTGCCACTCGGATTTCTGCCACAGGCGATCGACTCATATCCGAAATTGTACGGTGTCAGGATGATAAATTTGATACTTCTAGTCTTGCTGTTGGCGCTCGGTTCCCTATTGACACAGGCCTTGGTATTGTTACCTATAGGTCTATCTCGCTGGCTGCACCTCCCTAATTGGCTGAGCCTGGCCTTGATTTTTCTGGCTATTTCTTGGTGCTTGGGGGATTAGTCAGCAGTCATGAGTTATTAGTGATTAGTCAAAAGTTAATGATCAATTATTCGGCTTCCCCCAATGGTCAAGGCCCGATTGGGCCCGGTTTGATGATGTATACTTCACAATTGACAATCAGAAACCTAAAATCTAGGATTTGACATCTACCTATAGAATGATGCAACGACAAGTTTATTCAATCTCAGCATTTCACTCTTCTGACAAAACCCTGGGGGAAACTCCTAAAAAACAGGATCGTCCGATACACCGGGCGCTCGTGTTCATGCTGGTGGCAACAGGTTTGCTGGGCCTGCATGCTAGTCGGCTGGTGGAATTGCAACTGATACAAGGGAAGCAACACCGGGAACGAGCCGAAAACAATCGGGTTCGCCTAGTGCCCATGCCTGCGAATCGCGGACACATTATCGATCGCAAAGGCAAGTTGCTAGCGGCAAACAATTTAGCTCGATCGGTATATTTGTGGCCGAAAGAACAAACGCCGGAACAGTGGAAAGCGACAGCAGAAAAGTTGAGTCCGCTGGTTAAAATCCCGGTCGAAGAAATTTTAAAAAAAATAAAAGAGGTCGATCCTCAATCCTATAGACCGGTGCGGCTCAAGCAAGCAATGCCGCCAGAGGTGTTTGTGCCACTAGCAGAAGAGGTGGGACAAATGCGGGGAGTGGAAGTGCGGCCAGAAGCGAACCGCTACTATCCCGAAGGCAGTTTGGCGGCTCACGTTATCGGATATATCGGCGAAGCTACCGCAGCAGACTTGGAAGCTCATCCCGAATATCCGATGGGGATGATTGTGGGTCAAATGGGCATAGAAGCGAGCTCTAACCAGAAGATTGCCGGAGTTTGGGGCGATCGGCTGATCGAGGTAAATGCCCAAAATCAAGAATTGCGGCTGATGGGAGAGACACCGCCCAAACCCGGTGAGGCGGTGCAGCTAACCATAGACTTGTCCATGCAAAAAGCAGCAGAAAAAGCCCTGGGGAACCGCCGGGGAGCAGTAGTGGCGTTGGATGTCAAAACCGGGGCCGTATTAGTTATGGCCAGCCACCCGACTTTTGACCCCAATTTGTTTACGCGAAAAATCACTAAGGATGAGTGGGAAACTCTTCAAGACCCGGAAAATCCATTTTTGAATCGGGCCACGCAAGGCTATCCCCCCGGCAGTACCTTTAAAATTGTGACTTCCGTCGCGGGCCTGGAGTCGGGCAAATTTTCGCCGGACTCAATTCTGGGTACTTCGTCTTACATTACTGTGGGGGGAATTGATTTTAACGAACACAGCGGCGGTTTCGGCGACATCGGCTTTCGGGATGCTTTGGCTTTCAGCAGCAATACGTTTTTTTATCAAGTAGGGATTAGTACAGGGCCGGAGCAAATTTCTAAGTGGGGACACCGCTTGGGAATTGGCAAGGAGACGGATTTGAATCTTTTGGGGCTAGGCGGCGGCGATCACGGTCAAGCCCCGACGCCGGCCGAGAAGGAGAAAATATATAAAGAACCTTGGTATGCGGGTGATACGGTAACGATGTCGATCGGGCAGGGGTTGGTGTTGATGACTCCTTTGGAGGGGGCGGTGATGGTGGGTTCGATCGCTAATGGGGGCTATCGCGTGAAGCCTCATCTTTTGACTTCCATGACCGGCACAGCGGAGACTCAACGGGTACATACGGGGATGAAACCTTCAACAATTCAGGTGGTTAAGGAAGGACTGATCGCTGTGGTTGCCGAGGGTACTGGACAGGGGCTCAATGACGGTACGATTCCGCTGACGGCGGGCAAAACAGGGACTTCGGAGGTTATTGGACAAGAGGATCACTCTTTGTATGTGGCCTTCGGGCCTGCTGACAAGCCGGAAATTGCGATCGCCGTGGTTGTGGAAAATGGCGGTTATGGTTCTGTTGCCGCGGCCCCGATCGCCAAAGAGGTATTTCAAGCTTATTTTGGGCCACAGAAAAAGGTGAAGCAGCCAGTAGTTATTAGTCCTTAGTTATTGGGAATTGGGAATTGGGAATTGGGAATTGGGAATTGGGAATTGGGAATTGGGCCTTGGGCCTTGGGAATTGGGAATTGGGCATTGGGCATTGGGCATTGGGCATAGTTTCTTGTTTTTCCTTCTTCCTTCTTCCTTCTTCCTTCTTCCTTCTTCCTTCTTCCTAACATCCGTTACATCCGTTACAGAATCCGTTGCCGAACTTCCTTCTATCTGTTACATCCGTTACATCCGTTACAGAATCCGTTGCCGAACTTCCTTCTATCCGTTACATCCGTTACATCCGTTACAGAATCCGTTGCCGAACTTCCTTCTATCCGTTACATCCGTTACAAAATCCGTTGCCGAACTTCCTTCTGACTAATTGAGCCGCATAAATATTGTAGCTTTGCGAATTCCTGTTATTTCTCCCGTACTGGTGACAGTGAGCGATCGCAAGTGGTCGAACAATGGTCTTGCCGAAAGTTCAATTAACCTCAACAGCGGGATTTGTTTTTCCCAAATTGCCCTGCTGGAGGGCCAGTCTAAATAAAAATAGCCGTCGTTAGATGGCGGTAGCGGTTCAATGCTGGTTTGAAAATCTTGATTGGCAACTAAAGAGCCTGTTTCTGCTGCCTCTAGTGCTGCGTCCATTGCTTCTACTGAAGTGGTGAAAATTTCGTATTTGCCGACGCTGGCTCGGACTCCTTTTGCCTCGGTTTCGATCGCACTTTTTCTCTTATTTTCTTTATCATAATTTTGACTCGTTGTCAACTGCGTCCAAGCGGTAATTTTCTGGTTTCTCAGAGTGAAGCTGCCGATGCTGTATTCTTTGCTGCGGGCAATTTCATCGAGTTTGTCGATCGCCTTTTGGGAATCAGCAGATTTTTCTGCCGCGAAAATCCAGTCAGCACTATTTGACGAATTCGGAAGCACTGCTAAAGCGTATTCTCCTTGTACCCAGTCAAATATATCCTGCGGCAGGTTCACGCCCCAAAGTTGCTGAATATCTGCCAAGGCGCGATCGACTAAATTTGAGACTTCTGCATTAGTGGAAACCGCCGATGACAAATCAGCCCAAAAATTCCTTAAGTCGGTGCTGGCGACCGCGAAAGGACTGGCTGAGGGAATGTATTGCAAGGCTTGCACTGGTTCGGAGAGTGTTGGAGAAGCTGTGTTTTCTCGCGATGTCACTAAAGCAGTTTGAGCCAGCAATCCCCGTCGGTTGACTCCGACAGCAACTGCGAGGGAATTAAGAGAAACTTGGGGATTTTGCTCGGTTGCTGACTGCGGGAGATTGACAAATGCTAAAGCGATTCTGCCTTGAGTTAGCTGCTGCAAAGCTTTTTGATATTCCGGGGTATTATCGAGATTTAGGTTGGCTGATTCAACGTTATTAATTGCATCTCGAATCACAATTGGGCTATTGGAAAATAAAACAAAACTTTGGTTATTACCCGAATTAAAATTACCGCCGATGGCTGCTGTTGCGAAGCTGGATGGGAACTTGGAAGTCGGCAGAGAAAACGGGTTAAAAGGCGAAAGCGAAGCAGATTTTTTCTGGGCTATGGGTGCTTGTTTATAATTAATTCTCACGCCTTTATATATTTCCGACTGCACTGTTTTATCGCCACGAGATTGTTGGCGCCAGTAGGAGTCGAGAAATTTTTGGCTGCGATCGACCTTTTGGGAGGAAACCGCCAGCAAAAACCCGGCTTGTTTGCCGTTGCTGCTGTCGCCATCGAAATCTGGGTTTGTGACGGCGAGGGTAATTTCGTCACCTATCCAAGGTTGGATATCTCGACTGTAATCCAGGCCTGTATTGGCGAGGAAACTTTTTTTGATTTGCTCAAATTCTGCGTGCGATCGACTTCTTTCTTCGGGAGTGGCAAAAACTTGTCGCAATGCTTCGAGGCGATCGGGATTTACCAACATTGATGCTAACAAAGGTGCTTGTTTCGAGACAAACACAGCCGCAGCCGGAGTAGTTGTCGGCCCGCCAGCGAGCAAATTCAGGGGAGTGTGAGTTGTCAGCCAGTAAAAACCACCGGCACTCAAGCCTAAGAGTGCCAAGACGCCAGCAATGAGGAAAGAAAAGAACGATCGCAGCTTCATACAACAAGGACTAATGACCACAGTCTATTATTAACTATAGCCTTTCTCAGTAAATGAGGTGCTCATAGGGCATAGAGCATAGGGCATAGGGCATAGGGCATAGGGCATAGGGCATAGGGCATAGGGCATAGGACTTGCCCCCATACCTCACCACGCTTGAGAACCGCTATAGAGTAGCGCATAACCGTGGCTATCGGCAGATACTTTTTGTGCGGTTCGCAAAAAAAAAAGGCTAAAATAAAATATTCTCAAACTATAAAATCCAAGTAAAATGCTAACAATATCAACGCCCCCCGAACAGCGAGTTTTACTGCAAAATATCAGTTGGCAGTTATATGAAAGCCTGCTAGGGGAACTGGGCAACAAACGTTCCACCAGAATTGCTTATCATCAAGGTCAATTAGAAATTATGGTGCCGCTACCGGAACATGAAAATCGCAACAGGCTGATCGATCGCTTAATTGTAACTCTCATCGAAGAACTCAATCTTGAGTACAACCCCTTTGGCTCTATGACGATTAAAAAACGCAAAAAAGCAGCGGGTAAAGAACCAGATTCATGCTATTATATCCAAAACGAAGCACTGGTCAGAGGGAGAACCGAATTAGACTTTGCTCAAGATCCGCCGCCAGATTTAGCACTGGAAATTGATATTACCAGCAGTTCCTTAAATCAATTCGATTTATATGCAGATTTAGGCGTACCAGAAATTTGGCGGTACGACGGACGAAGCATCAAGTTTTATCAATTGCAAAATGGCGAATATGCCGAGTGCAATTTTTCCCTGGCTTTCCCGATGCTACCGACTGCAAAAGTTGACGAATTTATCGATCGCACTCAAACTACAGGCGCAACCACAGCAGTGCGAGAATTCCGGGAATGGGTAAAAAATCAGTAATTGTGTACTCTACCACGGCACTCCTCGCGCATCGGAAAAATCGGCATCTAGAACCGCCCCCCGATCGAAAACAGCATCAGTTAAATCAGCTTTTCTAAACGACGTTATCGACAATTTTTCTATTTCTTCAACAGCGATAAAAAAGCCGATCGCAGTTAACCCAAGAATTACCCCAGAAACCAAAAATAAGACAATTCCCCTAAGAGTATCTCCGCCCAAAAATGTCACAATACCGCTAGCGCCGATCGCAGCAGCAGCCCCAGCCACAGCCCCCGCCACAATTCCAGCCTCGCACCGAGTCGCAGCAATCGCCGTAGCAGCCGTTCCAGCCACCGCCACAGCCCCCGCATCCGCCCCGGCTATCAGTCCAGTCAAAGCCCCAGCCGCCGTCACTGTCACCGCCGTTACCCCAGCCCTAGCAATCAAATTTCTCACCCGCCTGCGGCTTTGTCCGGTTCTGACACCCTGAAAATTTGCCCCCCTCAAAATCGCCCCGGTGAAATTGCAGCCTCGAATGTCGCAACCGCTGAAATTCGCCCCTGACAAGTCAAGCCCTTTAAAAGAACGGTTCCGCAAGTTTTGGTTAGCAAAATTGAGATTTCGAGGTAAAGTCATTCGATTTTAGATTTTAGATTTTAGATTTTAGATTCACAACCCAAAGACCTAGGATTGTAGATTTTAGATTATAGATTTTAGATTAACCAAGCGCAGGGCATTTAGAATATAGCCTGTGGTTTATAACGAGTTTCCATGTCTCCCATCTCCGAATCTCCATTTTCCCCCCAACAAATTGCCACTGAAAGACTCACACCAGAAGAATATGAAGAAATCGTTCAGCGTCTCGGTCGCCATCCTAATAAAGCTGAATTGGGAATGTTCGGCGTTATGTGGAGCGAACACTGCTGTTACAAAAATTCGCGGCCACTATTAAAACAGTTTCCCACAGAGGGCGATCGAATTCTAGTCGGGCCCGGAGAAAATGCCGGCGTCGTAGACTTGGGAGACGGCTTGCAACTCGCCTTCAAAATTGAATCCCACAACCACCCGTCAGCAGTCGAACCTTTTCAAGGTGCAGCCACCGGTGTCGGCGGCATTCTACGCGATATCTTCACAATGGGGGCCCGCCCGATCGCACTTTTAAATTCCCTGCGTTTCGGCAATTTAGACGATGCTAAAACTCAGAGATTGTTCAAAGGCGTAGTATCGGGAATTTCCCATTATGGAAATTGCATCGGAGTGCCCACAGTTGGGGGCGAAGTTTACTTCGATCCTGCTTATTCCGGCAACCCGCTAGTTAACGTCATGGCCTTGGGTTTAATGGAAACTCAAGAAATAGTCAAATCCGGCGCTTCTGGCATCGGAAATCCCGTGCTTTACGTCGGTTCAACCACTGGCAGAGATGGCATGGGAGGAGCAAGTTTTGCCAGTGCAGAATTGACAGACAAATCAATGGACGATCGCCCCGCAGTGCAAGTCGGAGATCCCTTTTTAGAAAAATCCTTAATTGAAGCTTGTTTAGAAGCATTCAAAACCGGTGCAGTCGTCGCCGCCCAAGACATGGGTGCTGCCGGAATCACCTGTTCCACATCAGAAATGGCAGCCAAAGGCGGCGTCGGCATTGAATTCGATTTAGACAAAGTTCCCGTTCGAGAAAGCGGCATGATTCCCTACGAATACCTGCTTTCAGAATCCCAAGAACGGATGTTGTTTGTTGCCCAAAAAGGACGCGAACAGGAATTAATCGATATTTTCCACAGATGGGGATTGCACGCGGTAGTAGCGGGGACAGTTATCGAAGAGCCGATCGTCCGAATTCTCTTTAAAGGCGAAATCGCGGCGGAAATTACCGCCACTGCTTTGGCAGATAACACGCCAATTTATCACCGAGAACTGTTGACAGAGCCGCCAGAATATGCTAAAAAAGCCTGGAAATGGACGGCGGATTCGCTGCCACAATCCACAGTTACAGGTATCGAAATTAACGGTAATGTCCAAACTTGGAATCAGATTTTGCTGACGCTTTTAGATACTCCCACCATCGCTTCTAAACGCTGGGTTTATCGCCAATACGACCATCAAGTGCAAAACAATACTGTTGTTTTACCGGGAGGCGCTGATGCTGCGGTTGTCAGATTGCGTCCGCTAGAACCTTGCCACTCTTCCCTTGCTAACGGGTTAGAAGTACACCCCCTTGCTAAGGGGGATCTACTGAGAGAAAATGCCGTTTCTCTAGCTTCCGAAAGCAAACAGGAAGAAGAGGTAATTCCTCTATTTACAAAGGCACAAGGTAGGGAAACTCCCAAACTTTCTCCCCCCCTTAGCAAGGAGGAAGCGCCGCAGGGGGCTATTCCCGGAGTTGCTGCAACGGTTGATTGCAATTCTCGTTATGTTTATCTCGATCCTTACGAAGGTGCAAAAGCAGTCGTAGCGGAAGCAGCAAGAAATTTAAGTTGTGTGGGTGCTGAACCTCTCGCAGTTACTGATAATTTGAATTTTGGCAGTCCTGAAAAGCCGATCGGATATTGGCAGTTAGCCTCAGCTTGTCGCGGGATTGCTGATGCTTGTCGGGAGTTGGGAACGCCTGTGACTGGGGGGAATGTTTCTCTTTACAATGAAACGGTTGATGCTGAGGGTAATCCTCAACCAATTTATCCGACTCCGGTAATCGGAATGGTGGGGTTAATTCCCGATTTGAAGAAGATTTCCGGCCAAGCTTGGCTAAAGAAAGGTGATTTAATTTATGTGCTGGGAATGGGGCGGCACGACACGGATGATGACACGGATACACGGATAAATTTGGGTGAATCTTCGTTATCTGAAAATTCCCAAGCGCACGACACGGATGATGACACTGATACACGGATAAATTTGGGTGAATCTTTGTTATCTGAAAGCTCAAAAATCGAAACTTCTCCTACTTTGGGAGGTTCGGAATATTTAGCGGCAATTCACGGGATTGTCGCCGGGAAACCCCCAAGGATAGATTTTGAGTTGGAAAGAAAAGTGCAATCGGTTTGTCGTGATGGAATTCGGCAAGGTTGGGTAGGTTCTGCCCATGATTGTGCGGAAGGTGGAATTGCGATCGCCCTCGCGGAATCTTGTATTTCTGCTAAAATGGGTGCGGAAATTCATCTCAGTTTCAATTCGGCAAATGTCAGCCGCTGGGATGAAATTTTGTTTGGTGAAATGGGCAACTGCATTGTAGTTTCAGTCGCACCGAAAAATCAAGAGATTTGGGAGACTTACCTGCAAGAACATTTGACCAAAATGTGGCAGAAGATTGGTTTAGTTTGCTGTGCTGAATCACCTTTGCGGGTTGTGAGTGCTGACAATCAAGTGTTAATTGAGGTTTCGATGGGTGATATGGGCGATCGATTCTATAATGCGATCGAGCGTCGGATTGCATCTGTCTGACAACTTGAAGTTTCGATCCCCCTAAATCCCCCTTAAAAAGGGGAACTTTGAATACTCTTGTCCCCCCCTTCTTAAGGGGGGCTAGGGGGGATCTCCGGGTTTAAAAAACACCCTAGAGCCCCGACTTCTTACAAAATTCACGATTCTTGCAAAAACATATTACATAAATCGGGGTTCTTAGACACTATACAATATAAACAATATCATTCCTAAAACAAATGATTTGCTGTATCAATCCCGACTGCCCCAATCCCGAAAACCCCGACGGGCCAACATATTGCATCAGTTGTGGCGTCAAACTCGTACCCATCCTGCGAAACCGTTACCACCCGATCGGATTCCTCGGTAAAGGTGGCTTCGGCAGAACTTATTTAGCAGAAGATATTGATAAACTAAATCAACCCTGTGTCGTTAAACAACTAGCACCAAGTGTCCAGGGAACTTGGGCGATTAACAAAGCGGTAGAATTATTTAAGCAAGAAGCCCGACAACTGCAACAGCTAGGACAACATCCCCACATTCCATCCCTTGATGCCTATTTTGAAGAAAACACCTATTTGTATCTGGTACAGCAGTTTATCGATGGCGATAATTTGTTCAAGCTGTTGCAAAATCGGGGAAGTTGGCAACAAAGCCAAGTTAAGCAACTATTACTCGAACTTCTACCTGTTCTCAACTTTATTCACGAACAAAAAATTATTCACCGAGATATCAAACCTGAGAATATTATGCGCCGTCGCAGCGACGGTGTGTTAGTCCTCATTGATTTCGGAGTTTCCAAACAGTTGTCGGGAACAGTGATATCGAGACAGGGAACGCAAATTGGTTCGCATGGTTATGCACCGCTTGAACAAATGCAAGGGGGTGAAGCTTATGCAGCCAGCGATTTGTTCAGTTTGGGCGCGACGGCTTTTCATCTACTGACGGGGGTACATCCTTATGGTTTGTGGGTGGAACAGGGTTATAGTTGGACTGGAAATTGGCAGCAACATTTGAAAACTCCCATAGACAAGGGATTGGAAGTGATTTTATCTAAGTTGTTGGCAAAAGATATTCAGCAGCGCTATCAATCAGCAGATGAAGTTTTAAAAGATTTTCAAAGTCAGTCAAGACCAACTCCCGCACCGATACCAAATCCCACAATTCCTGTGATTCCACAACACACTTTGCCGTTATCGACTAACACAACAAGGCGAGGTTTATTGCAATTAGCGGGTTTTGCTGGGGGAGGATTTGCATTAGCCCTGCTGATTCAAAGTTTGTTGAACAACAAATTTTCTTCAACTTCACCAAATCTTTCACCTTCATCAGATAATAAGCCGCCATCTCCTGAATCATCGCCTAAAAAATTATCTCCAAACACTACAGCCAAAAACTCATCCCCTCAACCATCCCCAGAACCCCTAGCACCATTGGCTCCAGCCCCTCAACCATCCCCAGAACCCCTAGCACCATCATTGGTTCCAGCCCCTCCACCATCTTTAAAAACCTTTAATTTTGAAACAGTGACAGTCAACTCAACGGGGCAAATTGCCAACCGCCGTCAAGGACAAGCACGGGTTTTTATAGAAAATATGGGGAATGGTATTACTCTAGAGATGGTAGCAATTGCGGGAGGCAGTTTCGTGATGGGTTCCCCCAATACTGAAGAAGGGCGATATGACAGTGAAGGGTCGCAGCGTACTGTGAATATCTCTCCTTTTTTTATGGGTAAATATGAAGTCACTCAAGAACAGTACCAAGCGGTGATGGGATATAACCCCTCTGCTTACAAAGGTGCGAAACTTCCTGTCGAAAAAGTAAGCTGGAATGACGCTGTGGAATTCTGCAAGCGGCTTTCTCAAAAAACAGGCAAGACTTATCGCTTACCTTCGGAAGCGGAATGGGAATATGCTTGTCGCGCGGGAACTACAACACCTTTCTATTTTGGTGACACGATTACGCCGGATTTAGTTAATTATGATGGCCATAATCCCTACGGTTCTGCGCCGAAGGGAATTTACCGTCAACAAACAACGGATGTGGGGAGTTTTCCGCCGAATTCGTTTGGACTTTATGATATGCACGGGAATGTTTGGGAATGGTGCAGCGATAAGTGGCATGGTAATTATAGTGGCGCACCGACTGATGGAAGTTCTTGGGAAACTGGAACAGATAATAACCGAGTGCTGCGTGGTGGTTCCTGGAACGGCAATGCGCTCTATTGCCGTAGTGCCCGTCGTAGCTACGAATTGGCGATCCTCTGGTGGAGGGACTTCGGTTTTCGCGTTGCGGTAGCTTCGGTTTCTTCCTCGTCCTAGTTTCCGCGTAGTAGTGGTAGGGTGCGTCGCATTGAACAATCTACAAATCAAATCGACAATCTCGCAGCGACACACCGCGAGAGTCAGTCAAGAGATTTTAGATTTTAGATTTTAGATTTTAGATTTTAGATTTTAGATTAAAGAATTCAAAGATAGACCCCACGGATAAATCCGGGGGCTTGTGAAGAGGATTCGGAGATTAGGCCGGGGCTGGTTTATTATGTTGTTGGTTCCGACATAGATGGCTGGTAAAACCCGCCCCTAGCGCAGAATTAAGCCTATCGAACTTGATAACTGATAGAGATATCGCCTTACAATATCAAATAGCTACACAATTCATAAATCCCAAAATTTATATGACAATCGAAGAATTAGAAGTACAACTCCTGGCCTTAACGGCGATCGAAAAAGCTCAGGCGATCGGCATCTTAACTCAAAGCCTGAAAAACAGCGGCCGCCCGATAACCAAAACTCCCGGCGTGATGGGCGGTGATGCTTGTATTGACAAAACTCGCATTCCCGTTTGGTTGCTCGCCAGCTATCGCAATGACGGCGCTACCGATGCTTTTATTCTAGACTGCTACTCCCATCTCAGTGCTGCTGATTTGGTAAATGTTTGGGCTTATACTGAAGCTTATCCTGACGAAATTGAGTCAGCAATTCGACAGCAAGATGATGCTGAGGAAATCTTAGATACACCTGAAAATATCAAATAAACCTATGGCACGCCTCTATGCAGACGAACAATTTCCCCGACAAGTTGTGCAAAATCTGCGGTCTTTGGGGCATGATGTCCCGACAGTTCAAGAATCAGGAAATGCTCGACTACCTGATGAGGATATATTAGCATTTGCGACCAGTGAAAATCGGGCTGTTTTGACCGTCAATTGGCGCGATTTCTTTCAACTGCACAATCTGAAACCCTACCATTATGGTATTACTGCCTGCACGCTAGATGACGATATGCCTAGACTGAGTGCGAATATTAATGATGCGGTATCTACTGCTGAGATACTGACGGGAAAAGTGATGCGTGTCTATCGTTATGGGCCGCCGTCCATATCTTAATTGAATTTAATAATTCTATGACTGCTACAGCCGATCGCCCTTTAAAACATTTTTGTATAGAAGACTTGAAAAGTGCCGACCTCGCAGGCATTACTCTAATCCCCCAACCTTTAACCTTGCGCTTAGACTTTACATTCGGAACCGGGATTTATGACACTTCCATCGAATTCTCTCAACTCGTTCAGCAGGTAATCTCTCAACCTGTCAACTCCGACTCTGAAGAGTCTTGCTTCTGGGTGGGTAACGCAGAATTAAGACAATTGACAGAAGATAAGAGTCAAATTTTATCTACTTTGTCCTATCCTTTTCAAAATCAAGCAGGTTTGGTTGAGACAGGTTTGTCGCCCCTTTTCTACTTTCGACTGGAAGGGGATATTTGTATCGAAGTAGTTTGCGGTAGTTACAAAATTTTTCAAGAATTGGAATCGGCGGTTGAAACCGCGTCTACACCAACGAAAACCTGATGTTGCGTGGGTTGAAGCTTTAGGGTGCGTCGCCATCTACAATATCCAAGTAAGATGCAAATCTCACATATCCGCCCCCTACAAATTAGACTACTGGACGCACTCCGCCTTCATCAGCGGGTTTTTTACCGAATCTGCGAGAGCGAACGAAGTATTTTCATAAAAAAACCCGGTTTCTGGGCCCCATGCGTAAGTCCTATACAATATAAACAATATCATTCCTAAAACAAATGATTTGCTGTATCAATCCCGACTGTCAAAAACCCGAAAACCCCGACGGACAAACATATTGCATCAGTTGTGGTCTTCAACTCGTACCCCTCCTGCGAAATCGCTTCCGCATGATCAAACTCCTCGGTAAAGGTGGCTTCGGCAGAACCTATTTAGCAGAAGATATTGATAGACTAAATCAACCCTGTGTCGTTAAACAATTAGCACCAGATGTCCAGGGAACTTGGGCGATTAACAAAGCAGTAGAATTATTTCAGCAAGAAGCTAGACAACTGCAACAGCTAGGACAACATCCCCAAATTCCATCACTAGATGCCTACTTTGAAGACAACAAATATTTGTATCTCGTACAGCAGTTTGTGGATGGAGATAATTTGTTGACGCTTTTCCAAAATCAGGGAATTTGGCAAGAAAACCAAGTTAAGCAACTATTACTCGAACTTCTACCTGTTCTCAAGTTTGTTCACGAACAAAAAATCATTCACCGAGATATCAAGCCTGAGAATATTATGCGCCGTCGCAGGGACGGTGTGTTAATGCTGATTGATTTCGGAGTTTCCAAACAGTTGTCGGGAACAGTGATATCGCGACAGGGAACGCAAATTGGTTCGCATGGTTATGCACCGCTTGAACAAATGCAAGGGGGTGAAGCTTATGCAGCAAGCGATTTGTTCAGTTTGGGGGCGACGGCTTTTCATCTACTGACGGGGGTACATCCTTATGGTTTGTGGACGGAATACGGTTATAGCTGGACTGGAAATTGGCAGCAACACTTGAAAAGTCCCATAGACAAGGGATTGGAAGTGATTTTATCTAAGTTGTTGGCAAAAGATATCCAGCAGCGCTATCAATCAGCAGATGAAGTTTTAATAGATTTTCAATGTCAGTCAATACCAACTCCCGCACCGATACTAAACCCCACAGTCCCTGTGATTCCACAACACTCTTTGCCGTTACAAACTAACACAACAAGGCGAGGTTTATTGCAATTAGCGGGTTTTGCTGGGGGAGGATTTGCATTAGCCCTGCTGAGTCAAAGTTTGTTGAACAACAAATCTTCTTCATCTTCACCAAATCTTCCACCTTCATCCAAAAATGAGCGGCCATCTCCTAAATCATCAGCTCAAAAATCATCTCCAAAAACTACAGCCAAAAAATCACCGCCCAAACCATCTCCAGAATCTGTAGCAGCAAGTCCATCGCCAAAACCATCTCCAAAACCATCTCCAAAACCATCTCCAAAACCCGCACCAGAAACTCCAAAACCTCAGCCATTTTCCAATGCTTTAAAAAGCTTTACTTTTGAAACAGTGACAGTCAACTCAACGGGGCAAATTGCCAACCGCCGTCAAGGAAAAGCACAGGCTTTTATAGAAAATATGGGGAATGGTATTACTCTAGACATGGTAGCAATTCCTGGCGGCAGTTTTGTGATGGGTTCCCCCGATACGGAAGCCGGACGAAGTAGCTATGAAGGGCCGCAGCGTACCGTGAATATCCCTGCTTTTTTTATGGGTAAATATGAGATAACTCAAGAACAATACCAAGCGGTGATGGGAAATAACCCTTCTGAGTTTAAAGGTGCAAAACTTCCTGTCGAAAAAGTAAGCTGGAATGACGCTGTGGAATTCTGCAAACGGCTTTCTAAAACAACAGGCAAGACTTATCGCTTACCTTCAGAAGCGGAATGGGAATATGCTTGCCGCGCCGGAACTAAAACACCTTTCTATTTTGGTGAAACAATTACCCCGGATTTAGTGAATTATAATGGCAATAATCCCTACGCTGGGGCATCGAAGGGACTTTTCCGCAAACAAACAACTGATGTCGGGAATTTTTCACCCAATGCTTTTGGACTTTATGATATGCACGGAAATGTTTGGGAATGGTGCAGTCATCCCGACAACGATCGCAACGATCGCCGGGTGCGGTGTGGCGGTTCCTGGAAGGACTCTGCGGTGAATTGTCGCAGTGCGTATCGTCTTAGCAATTTGGCGGGCGATCGTTACTCGGACATCGGTTTTCGCGTGGCTTTGGTTTCCGCGTAGTCTCAGGTTTTCGGTTCTGTGCTGTAGTCTCCCGCGAGGACTTTTCTTTTAAGGCTTGGCGGTGTTAACCTGGTTTATAAATATAGTCCTGGACGCATCAAAACCAAAGAAACCGGGTTTTTTGCGGTTTCTGCGGTTTGTAGCGCGTCTTCTGGGCAAAAAAAACCGGTTTCTGACCACCCGTGCATAAGTCCTATAATAGTTAAAATATGCCAAGGTCACACATTAGGAAGGATAAAAAATATGACCCTCAATCTTCCTCTTCCCGATTCAATTCAAAATTTTATTAACGAACAAGTGGCAATCGGAGGCTACAGTAATGCAGCGGAATACATCTTGCACCTAATACGCCAAGAACAAGCAAGATCCGCGCGGGTTGAGTCGTTATTGTTGGCTGGTTTGGATAGTGGCAATTCTATAGAGATTACCGATGATTGGTGGGAGCAAAAACGCGCTCAGTTGGTGCAGAAACTTGACCCACAGCAGCAATGACTAAACGGATTGTCATTACACCAAGAGCAAGTCAAGATTTAGACGAAAATTTTGCTTATATTGCTCAAAATAATCTTGATGCTGCATTGCGTTTTTTTGATGCAGCACGTCAGACATTTGCGAGATTGGCTCAAATGTCGGGAATGGGTCGCCTGTATCCGGTTCAAAATCCACGGTTGGAGGGTTTGCGAAGATTGTCAGTTAGGGGTTTTGAGAATTATCTGATTTTCTATTTGTCTTTCGATGACTGTATTGAGGTGGTGCGAATTCTACACGCAGCGAGAGATTTAGAGGAAGTTTTGTCAGGAGATGAAGCTGATTGACTTTGTAGAGAAAATTTTTCAGGCTGCCAAATCTCCATCCCACGGTTCACTCCTGTCGGTATTACTTAATACTCGATCGCGCCCAAAATGACTTTACATGGCCGCACAGATTCCCATGATAATATAGTATGTCAATCTCACAGAAAAGTCAAGCTCGATCGCCCTTAAATTCTAATATTTGAAAAAGCCCGTGAAGCAATTTTCTAATTTATTTGCCATTGCACGATCGCCTATTTCTTCGTTCCCCTCTACTGGGAAGAGAGTTTGACTCTTAAGCGATTTCAAGAGACTGCTGGCGAATTTAAAAATGGTTTCACCCCTCACCCGTAAAAATAGTGGCTTTGGACTAAATATTTAATTAACCATATAGCTATTAAGTAGCCAGAACGAAAGAAAATGCTGCATTCGTGATGTGAGGGGTAACACCCTTGGCGAATTCGCCAACAGTATTTTTCAATCGCCGAATCCCTCGCCCACAATTAATCAAGGTTAATATAGGATCAGGGGGCGATCGATACTACAATGCGATTGAACGTCGCATCGCTTCGGTCTGAAATGCTACACAATTTGGAAATAATGACAGATCCGTGGCAAGATTAAGGGAATGTTAAGTTATGCGACGCCTTCGCAAACAAGATTTCCCGCTGAAACTGTCCCCCTAACCCACCTTCCCCATTAGGAACCCACCCATCTATGATTCCCAACCATTCCTTCGCGGCTGACGAGCATTCTAGCAAACCCGACAAGCCCGAGGAAGCTTGTGGCGTTTTCGGTATCTACGCACCGGGTGAAGATGTCGCCAAGTTGACCTACTTCGGTTTGTATGCTTTGCAGCACCGCGGTCAGGAATCAGCAGGAATTGCCACCTTTGACGGTGAAACAGTCCACCTGCACAAAGATATGGGACTGGTTTCCCAAGTCTTTAACGAATCGAGTTTAGGTCACTTGCCCGGTAACTTAGCCGTAGGCCACACTCGCTACTCTACTACCGGCTCGTCGCGCGTGGTCAATGCTCAGCCTGTGGTTGTCGAAACTCGTTTGGGAAGTCTGGCGCTAGCACATAACGGGAATCTTGTCAATACCAAAGAATTGCGCGAAGAGTTGCTGTCTCGGAAGTGCGAATTTGTGAGCACGACGGATTCAGAGGCGATCGCAGTGGCGATCGGTTCCGAGGTAGACAAGGGCAAAGACTGGCTGGAAGCAGCGATCAGTGCGTTTGCTATGTGCCAAGGAGCCTTTAGTTTGACGATCGCGACCCCCAAAGGCGTGATGGGAGTCCGCGACCCCCAAGGCGTCCGCCCGCTGGTAATTGGCATCCTCCCCACAACTCCGGTACGATACGTTTTAGCATCGGAAACTTGTGGCTTGGATATTATCGGTGCTGAATTTTTGCGGGACGTAGAACCGGGGGAATTAGTTTGGATTACAGAGGAAGGTATGGCTTCCTTCCACTGGAGTCAGCAGCAGAAGCGCAAACTTTGCATCTTTGAAATGATCTATTTTGCTCGCCCCGATAGCCAAATGGAAGGTGAAAGTTTGTACAGCTACCGACTGCGGATCGGGCGTTTGTTGGCAGCAGAATCTCCGGCTGATGCTGATATAGTCATCGGCGTTCCCGATTCTGGAATCCCGGCGGCGATCGGCTTTTCTCAAGCTTCCGGCATTCCTTACGCCGAAGGATTGATTAAAAATCGCTACGTCGGGCGCACTTTTATTCAACCGACTCAGACAATGCGAGAGTCAGGAATCCGCATGAAACTCAACCCTCTCAAAGATGTGTTGGAAGGAAAGCGAGTAATTATTATCGATGATTCGATCGTGCGCGGTACAACCAGTCGCAAAATCGTCAAAGCCTTGCGGGATGCTGGCGCAACCGCAGTTCACATGAGAATTTCCTCGCCGCCGGTGACACATCCTTGTTTCTACGGGATCGACACGGACAATCAAGATCAGTTGATTGCTGCTACTAAGTCAGTCGCAGAAATCGGCGTCCAAATTGGGGTAGATTCTTTGGCTTTCTTGAGTTGGGATGGAATGCTGAAGGCGACTAACGAAGACCCGATGAGTTTTTGTTCGGCGTGTTTCACTGGTGATTATCCGATCGACGTTCCAGAAATGGTAAAACGGTCTAAGCTCATATTAGAAAAAGCTGCAACCTAGAAAATCCAAAAGCGAGAAAGCGATCGCCCGTCACTTTCCGCAATTTAGGGATTTTTAAGTTTTTCTGGTAAGTCATTGCCAGAATGTGTGTAGAAATGTTACATTAACTTAGCTTTAGCAATTCTTGCAGAATTGGTGAACTGTAGTGAACAGTCGCTTGGCTAGAACTTGTGTGAAACCGAACCCTCGGATTGGAGATTGGAGATTGGAGATTTGAGATTTGTGCTTGAATCTAAAATCGCCAATCTAAAATCGGTGGTTTTTCCCTACACTCTCGTTCACAATTCCTGCTCGAAACGCTGTATGCTACCTGCAGACTGGAGGTAGTTCCTCCAGATGTCCACTCTCAGATTGAAGTCGCATTTCGCACCAACAACGGGGACATGAGATTTTTTCAGATAACAGGGTCGATCGCACTAATTTTTCCCACACAAGTATTCCACAAGCCAAATTGCTTGAGAATCGCGGACGGGCTATTCAGGCGAACTAAATAACTTTAGAAACCCTTGCAGAGTAAAAATATGGCTCCTTGCAGGTTGAAACTGACCTCACCTGCATAGGGGATACAACCCCCCGACTCCTGTCCGGGAGAGCCAAAAATTTAGATATTAGTTAAGCCCCCAAATTAATCTGTGGAGTGAATCTAAAATCTAAAATCTAAAATCTAAAATCGATTGACTGTTACAAGGCGGAATGCGGTTTCTCAAGTCAGCTTAAATCGGAAACTTCGTGCAATCAAATACTGTTCTCAATCAGCCGAGCAATCAAGGCTCATCCTCTCGTACAGCAGAGTTACCTTTTACTCTTCAAGATATCAAGGCAGCCATTCCAGCCCACTGTTTTGAGCCCTCGGCATGGAAATCTCTGGCTTATTTCTTTTTAGATATTGGCATCATCGCAGGTTTGTATGCGATCGCCTACACCCTCGATTCCTGGCTCTTTTATCCAATCTTTTGGTTGATGCAAGGAACCATGTTTTGGGCATTGTTTGTAGTGGGCCACGACTGCGGACACGGTTCATTTTCTAAGAGCAAATGGCTCAACAACCTGATCGGACACCTCTCCCACGCTCCAATTCTCGTGCCCTTCCACGGTTGGCGGATTAGTCACAGAACCCACCACGCCAATACAGGCAGCTTAGATAACGATGAAAGCTGGTATCCGGTATCGGAGAGCAAATACAATCAAATGCCTTGGTACGAAAAGCTGGGACGCTTTTATTTGATGTTATTTGCCTATCCAATTTATCTATTTCGCCGATCGCCCGATCGAACAGGTTCTCACTTCATGCCCGGTAGCCCGATTTTCCGTCCGTCCGAAAAATGGGATGTGTTGACAAGTTCCGCATCCTTGGTACTGATGGTAGGCTTTTTAGGCGCGCTAACCTATCAGTTTGGTTGGCTGTTTTTACTCAAGTTCTACTTGGTTCCCTATGTAGTATTCGTGATGTGGCTGGATTTGGTAACATTCCTGCACCACACAGAAGCCGATATTCCTTGGTATCGCGGTAATGATTGGTCTTTCTTGAAAGGTGCATTGTCTACGATCGATCGCGACTACGGAATCATCAATTCCATCCATCACGACATCGGCACCCACGTAGCCCACCACATTTTCTCGACAATGCCGCACTATCACTTGAAGGAAGCAACGGAAGCAATTAAACCAGTGTTGGGCGATTATTATCGCAAGTCAACCGAGCCAATTTGGAAGAGCTTTATTCGCTCTTACTGGGATTGTCATTTTGTCCCCGATACAGGTTCTGGAGTTTACTACGAATCACCTAACAGTCGGCGATCTGCTGAAGTTAAGTAGTTTAAATTAACAATAGAATACGTAAAAACTCGGCTTCTTTAAGAAACCGGGTTTTTCTTTTTTGCGCGTGTTTGATCAGATGTTCCACATCTGGAGGGGTGACAAGCCGCCCCAAACCCAGAGTTCTCTTCTTTGTGGAACAGGCATCTTGCCTGTTACGAAAAAATATATCAGCCACTGCTTTTTACCCCAAACATCCGGGATAGCCGACAGTTTTTTTATTTAAGGCTGCGATTTTTCCAAAGCTTGTATGACTACTTCAGCCCTCGCAGTCCAACCAATAATACCGCCTTGGGCGCGAATCATATCGATCGCACTCTGTTTAAATTCTGGAAAGTAGCTAGCTGTAGCATCCTCAACGAGTAAACCTTCAAACCCCCGATCGTTAGCCTCACGCATAGTTGTTTGAACGCAAACCTCCGTCGTGACTCCCGTAAAAATTAGGTGAGTAATCGCTTTTTCACGAAGTATTAATTCCAAATTAGTGTGATAAAAAGCGCCCTTACCTGGTTTATTAATTACTATTTCATCAGGCTTAGGTGTCAATTCTGAGATAATTGAATTCCCCGGCTCACCCAAAATTAAGATTCGTCCCATTGGGCCTCGATCGCCAATTTTTAGTTGACTTTGACCCCGCTTTTGCTTAGATAAAGGACAATCAGAAAGGTCAGGTTGATGACCTTCAATAGTGTGAACAATAGGGAGATGACGATCGCGAAATACCTCTAACAACTGCTTTACCGTTGGTACGATCGCCTGTAGTTGGCTGACATCATTGCCTAAAGCTTCACCAAATCCCCCAAGCTCCAAAAAATCTCGCTGCATATCGATGATAACCAAAGCCACCCCGCCAGAGACTGGCAGTTCATAATCATAAGGTTGGGCAGATATTAAGACCATAACGAGATAGGTTTTTCCCAAATTACTAGGACTATGCAGCCAGCTTGGCTGACAACACTGTGGTTACTGTTAGGGGGGTTAATAACAAAAGTTCCGGCTTGGTGTTCGCCATTCTGGTCAGTTTGCGATCCAGTTAGTACATAAATATGTTCAAAACCAGTATGCGTGTGCCTTGGGACACTCGCTCCCGGCTGATACCGCAGTAGAGCAGCAGCCGATCCACTTTCGTTGTCACCATAAAGTCGGTAGATTTCAACCCCATCACGAAATGGTTGCCAAGCCAACTCATTCTGCCACGTCGCGATATTAGGTAAATCCTTAAGGAGCAAAGTTTGCTTCAGTAATTCAGTCATAAATATTCCAAAATTGATTAATGTCCTGCCATACTCTTACCGATCTGAACAAAATCTGCATCTGCGATCGCACTTTCATAAGTAAAATTCCCGCCACTGATTACTAGAATTCGATCGGACAATTTCAGCAGTTCATCTAAATCTTCGCTCACCAGCAACACAGCTACTCCTCGGTTGCGAGCCTCAATAATCTGACCGTGAATATACTCCACAGCAGCAAAATCAAGACCAAAGCAAGGATTCGCGGCAATTAGTAACTTAATATGTTCGGCGGAGAGTTCCCGCGCTAACACTGTGCGCTGTACATTTCCCCCCGACAGATTGCCGATAGGGGTATCTGGCGAAGGCGTTTTAATTTTGAAAGTATTAATTAAGCTCTTAGCCGCTTGCCTAATTTCTTTCAGGATGAGTAAGATACTTGCTTTAGCTTGAGGAGGGCGGTCAAACGTCCGCAGCGCTAAATTTTCTGCCACACTCATGTGTGGCACACAAGCATTATGAAGCGGTTCTTCTGGTAGTGCGAAAACCTGATGTTTAAACATCTCGGCTCGTGTTGCCGTATAAACTTCGCCATTGACCAGCACATCTCCACTTGTAGCAGAACGCTGACCTGCCAACACCTCCACCAGTTCCCGCTGACCATTGCCAGAGATACCTGCAATCCCAACAACTTCGCCGCTGTGAACTGTGAGATTTACTCCTGTCAATACCTCCATACCGTTGTCTTTATTGGCATGAAGGTCTTGGACTTGAAGTACAGGGATAGTCGTTGGGGGGGCTGTCTTTTCAACTGGTTTCGGTTCGCGCCTTTCACCCATCATCATTTCCGACATATCCGAGACAGTCAGATCCTTTACCAAACCCTGACCTGCAAACTTCCCTTTACGCAGCACCGTGATGCTATCGCAAAACGCCATCACTTCCCGGAATTTGTGGCTGATAATTAACACACTTAATCTTCCAGCAGTAACTTCTGCGCGCAGTAAACCTAAAACCTCATCGGCTTCCTGCGGAGTAAGCACCGAAGTAGGTTCATCCAGAATCAAGATCCGACTCTGAAGATATATCTGTTTAAGAATTTCTAGCTTTTGTTTTTCCCCGGCAGCTAATTGAAAGACCGGGGTATCTAGAGGAACTCGGAAAGGAGCAGTTTTCATAAAAGCCTTTAACTGCTCGTACTCGGCTTTCCAGTTAATCAAATTAGGGCTATCAAAGCGTGACAAAACCAGATTTTCCGCTACAGTCATCGCAGGCACAGACGTGAAGTGCTGGTAAACCATGCCAATGCCATACTTATGAGCATCGCGAGGACTGGCGATCGCACTTTCCTGTCCATCAATCAAAACTTTGCCTGAAGTAGGAGTATAGAAACCCATCACACATTTAACAAGGGTACTTTTGCCTGCTCCGTTCTCGCCCAGCAAAGCATGAAACGTCCCTGGTTTTAGCGTCATCGAGAAGTTATCAAGTGCAGTCATCATGCCAAACCGCTTCGTCATGTTAACCACCTCTAGTTGTGGTGGTTGAATAAAGTTTTGAATTTGGAATTTTGAGTTTTGAATTTCCAGTGCGGATTTTTGATCTATAGAATCAGTTACTTCCGTCATGTTTTTGTCTCCCTTGTAAAGTTTCCAACTTATCGGCTACTTATGAGATTTAATTTTTTAGTGAGAGCGCAGGGTTCATTTCAATGCTTGAAATATTAATCTCACCTCTGGTAATATCTGCTTTTTTATCTGCGTTTATCAGTTTTCATCTGCGGTTAAAAATCAACCCCTAATTCCTACAGATAAATTTTCACCTCACTCTTACACTACCGTTCCCACCTAACATAATCTAACTTGACTTTTTCCTCAAAACTCATCTTTTAAAGCTTTGATAAATGCTTCTGAATCAGCAACCGTTCCAAACACTCCTCCCTGCATCTGGATCATCTTAAGTGCCGCCAAATGATTGCCATAATCTGTTGCGCCTGTACAGTCAGATAACAGCAAACATTCATAACCGCGATCGTTTGCATCTCGCATTGTGGTATGCACGCAGACATCGGTTGTAATGCCAGCCAAGACAATGTTTTGAATGCCTTTGCGTTTCAGTAACAGATCTAGATCCGTAGCATAAAACGAACCTTTTCCAGGCTTGTCAATCACCGCTTCCCCAGGCAAAGGCGCGAGTTCTGGAATAATTTCCCACCCTGCTTCACCTCGAACGAGAATTCTACCGCAGGGGCCGGGATCGCCAATTCCGGCGTTAATTTGGCGCGATCGCCACTGCTTGTTTTCGGGTAAATCTGCTAAGTCGGGGCGGTGTCCTTCGCGGGTGTGCATGATATGGAAGTGCTTCGCCCGTGCCACTTCTAAGACTCGCTTGATTGGCTCAATAGGAGCGCGAGTCAGTGACAAGTCGTAGCCCATCTTATCAACATATCCACCAATGCCGCAGAAATCAATTTGCATATCAATTATCAGCAGCACCGTATTTTCTGGGCGCAAATCGCCATTGTAAGGATAAGGATATGGTTCAGCTTCTACAAAACGTCCCATGTTTATCTTCCTTGCGATAAATTGCTGTTTTACGTGCTAGTTCCTAAAGATCCAGGCGCACCTGTCAAAGTTCGTTTTGGCGAACAAGTAATAATCATGATCGCCAGCGTCAGGATGTAGGGCGAAGCATTGAATAAGTAGTAATAGGAATCCACCCCTACTGATTGCAAAGCAGGCCCGATCGCCTGGGCTCCCCCAAATAGCAACGAGGCGTATAAGCACTGAACTGGATTCCAACGGGCGAAAATTACCAGCGCTACCGCCATGAGTCCTTGGCCGCTAGAGATGCGTTCTGTCCAGCTACCGGGATAGTAAAGAGATAAATAAGCACCACCAATTCCAGCTAAGAAACTGCCTGCGATAATGCAGAGCATACGAACTTTATTAATGGAGATTCCCATTGCTTTTGCAGCATCGGGACTATCCCCAACTGCCCGAATAAATAACCCCCAGCGAGTTGATTTAAAAAACCACTGCATTAAAGGGGCGATCGCTACACCTAACAAAAATAGGGGACAAATTTGTAGCGCTGATTGCACCGGAGGCAGATGACTCCAAGCACCCAGAGGCAAACTAGGCAACTGGGTGGCACTTGGTTGAATAAAAGGTTTGCCAAAAAAGAAAGCAATGCCGCTACCAAAAATAATCATGGCGATGCCTACGGCAATGTCGTTTACTTTTGGTTGTATGCACAGCCAAGCGTGGATAAAACCTAGTACCATGCCCGCTAGACCCGCGGCTAAAACACCTAACCAAGGCGATCCAGTCTGATAAGAAATAGCATAGGCACACATCGCACCCGTTAACAGTGTCCCTTCTAACCCCAAATTAATTTTGCCGCTTTTTTCAGTTAGGCATTCGCCCAAACTGACGAACAAAAATGGAGCGCTACCCCGCAAAGTTCCTGCTAAGATACCCAAAGGTACTCCCCACCAACCTAATACTTCTGCTGCCATTGTGGATTCCTCCGATTTGAGATTTTGGCTTAACGTATTGCTTAGACAGTGGCTACTGATGGCTGCTCGCTAGAAGGTGGCGGCTGAGGGCGATCGGTTGACTGTTCTTTGAAAAATGGCAAACGTCCGTAGAGCGATTCGCTATACAGAACTACCAAAAAGACCAACCCTTGGAACACTAAAACCGTTGCATCGGGCAGTCCGTGTGCCCGTTGCAAGATGCCTCCACTAGCAAGAATTCCTCCAAGCAGAATTGCCACAATAGTCGCAGCAAGAGGGTTGTGTCGAGCAATGAATGCGACTAAGATACCGCTGTAGCCATAGTTAGCATTAAGTGATTCGTTAGCTCGACCATGCACGGCTGCCACTTCCACCATGCCTGCCAAACCCGCACAAGAGCCAGCTAAGAAACAGATTGCCATTGTCAACTTGCCGACAGGAAGTCCGGCAATTCGAGCAGCGCGGATGTTACCTCCCGCTGTCCGCGCTGCAAAGCCAAAGGTGGTGCGCTGGATCAGGAAGTAGGCGATCGCACAAGCAACCAACCCATAAATTAGACCGTAGTGAACGCGGGTTCCTGGAATATTCCCTAACATATTCACATCAGGAATCGGGTAACTAGAAATTTTATTGACACTGCTGGGGTCACGCATCACGCCGCCGACTAAATGATTCAGCAGGGCGATCGCAATATAATTCAACAACAAGCTGCTAATTGTCTCATTCACTGCCCGGTAATAGCGCAGAGCTCCCACTGCACCAATCCACACACCTCCACAGACAATTCCTGCCAGCGCCATTGCAATTTGAACTAACGTCGGCGGTGCAGAAGATAAAGCCAGTCCAGCGGCGACAGCCCCCAGACCCCCAACTACTAAAGCGCCTTCGTTGCCGATAATCATCAACCCTAAACGGGCAGGTAGAGCCGTACACAAGGAACTCAACATCAACGGTGCAGCCCTGATCAGGGTGTTTTGGAAGGAATGCCAACTGCCAAACGCTGCTTTGTAGATTGAGGCATAGACAGCAAAGGGATTAGATCCCGCCGCCGCACAAAAAATTCCAAACAATACCAATGAGAAGACGATGGCGGCGATCGGGATACAAACCGCTTCCAAAGTTGTACGCCAGTTTTGACGGTTAATCATCTTTCTTCCCCCTTGGAAACCCCCACCATATCTGTACCCAGATTGGTGGTGGGAGGAAAAGGGGGGCGGGGTCTAGGCAACATAAGCGTAGCCATCCTTTTTGTGAATGTGTATGCAGTATTTGTGACTAATTCCTTGAACTAGCCCATCGGTTGTTGAGATGTTGAAACTTCCAGTGGCACGAGTAGCTACTCGACCCACGTAAGTCCCAACCTTCTTCCCAGAGGTAACATTGGCTTTTACAATGTCACCTGTCTGAAAACCTTTGTGGAATTTGGTTCTAGAACAATAACGAACTGGAAAACCAAACTTGTCTGTGCGGCATTGCTGACGGGTTCCATGCCCTTTAGCGGCAATCAGTAAGGGCTTGACGACCTTTGTGATTAACCGTTCTGGAGTAGATGCTCCCACGCAAGCCGCGTCCCAGTAATGCGTCTTGTCTAAACCTCGAATCGTGCGGTTGTACTTTGTGCGACCCCCTGTGCCAACTTCAACAGGTAAGCCTGTTTTTTTGAGGTTTTCGTACAGATTCCATCGGGTCGCATTAACGGCTGCCGTATCAGCCAAGGGTTTTTTAGCTTGTGCCAAGATTCGTTTGAGCAAGTCAGGTTTACCTTTGAGAAAGTCTTTGATATCCTGATTACCCTTTTTCTGATTACAAGGGACACAGGCTAAACACAGGTTGCTGACTCGGTTTGAACCTCCTTTTGACCGAGGTTGAATATGTTCAATCTCAAGTCGGGTGTCTTTTACACCGCAGTAAGCACAAGTTCTGTTCAACTTGGAAAGAAGAAACTCACGAATTTCGTATCCGGCTAAAGTTCCTTGTTGATAACCAACCCCGCTAATTTCGGAGCTTTCCATCTGTTGTGTGTCAAATCTGACCAATTCTTGAGAAATGGCAGTAATTCGACACAGTGCAGATAGTCGTTTAACCCAAGTCAAAATATTAGCAACGCGACTGTTTAAAGAGGGTGGTAGCCAACCCTTTAGTCGAGTGCGGTTGAGAAAGCGTGGTTTGCGATATCGCGTCTTACGGTTACGGCGTGACCGTCGTAATTGACGGCGTGAAGTTAAAGCATCCCGAATTTGGAACCCACGATGTTGTAGTTCAGCTATCCAAACAACTTCGCCTGTGGTCTCGTTGACCAGCGCTATTCCAGTGGTTTTGGCACCCGGATCGATCTTTATTTGCAGTGGTTCAACTTGAGAATTTAACACCTCCTCTTTCAGTATTAGTGTGAAGGGATAGCTGCGAAGTACAGCAGCTTTCCCTTGAGCTAACAGCATTCTCGCTCTACCTGGATGAATAGGATTGAGAGGCTGTTTGTTGGTGTCCAGAACGAAAACTTTACTCACGAGTGAGTCTCCTTGCGGGTAATGTTAGCCTTGACAATGTTTTAGAAGTTTGTCGCGTCAACGACACTGACTTCGACCCGATATGTCTGTTTAATCGTTGACCACAGAGCTACAGACTGGCTTCGTATCCGTAGGTGTGATGGCTTCTAAAACGAAGTACACAAGGTACTTAGTCGGGTAAACTCTGGGCTTCTCTTAAAAGCCCCCGCTAGATTCGGTACTCCGAATTAGCGGCGGGTAGTTTACCATCAGAATAAAAGATGAATTACTAAGAAAATAATCAGTGTTGAATTAAAAACTTGCTTGTATAGCAGTTGCCCACGGGCGTGAAATACTTTCTTAACGAAAGGAAGGGGTATGTAGGGGCAAACCTGCGCGCCCCTACTAAGCTAATCAGCGTTTAAGTTGTCCGCTATACAATGTTGAATGCACATCAGCTAATTAACTCGTAACTTTGCCGATGACGCCTGATGCCAGCCAATTCATCTTTTCTAGTTCTGCGTCTTGCTGCTTGTAATCCTTGCCTTCAGGAATCACAACTTTCCCGGTGTTATCTTTTATTTCCCCCTTATAAATGACCATGCTGCCATCAAGAAACTTACTCTTAGCAGCATCAGCATCCTTTTTCGCTTCGGCCGTTACGGCGCTACCGTAGGGCGACAGCTTCAAAAAACCATCCTTCAAACCACCACGTACTAAATGGGGAATGCCTCCGTTCATTAGCGTCTTGCCAGCTTGAAGCATTTCAGCATACTTAGAATAGACATTCGTCCAGTCCCACTCGGCACCTGTTAAATATCCTTTGGGCGCAAGTTGGGCTTGACTCGCATGGTAGCCAGTACAGAAAATGCCTCGTTTCTCAGCCGTTTCTATCACTACTTTGGGGCTATCTACGTGACAGGTAATTACATCAACCCCCTGGTCAGCCATACTATTAGCAGCATCAGCTTCTTTTACAGGCAAAGACCAATCTCCTGTAAAAATCACCTGAGTTGTAACTTCTGGCTTAATGCTACGTGCCCCTAATGTAAAGCTATTGATATTGCGTAATACTTGCGGTATGGGTTTAGCAGCAATAAATCCTAATTTTCCGGTTTTAGAGGCGTGGGCAGCAACAATGCCTGCTACGTACTCACCCTCATCAATGTAGCCAAAATAGCTGCCAACGTTATTTGGATGCTTACCTTCCTGATAAAGTCCACCGCAGTGAAAGAATTGTACCTCTGGGTAATCCTTTGCCAGTTTCAGAATATGGGGGTCAAAGTACCCGAAGGACGTAGGGAACAGAACCGTTGCCCCATCCTGTTCAATCATGTTCCTCATGGTTTCTTGTACCGATGTAGTTTCAGGAACATTTGCTTCCTCTACGGTTTTTACCCAGGCTAATTTTGAAACCCCAGCGTTCCCTTCGGCTTGGGCTTGATTGTAGCCGTAGTCATCTTTTGGGCCAACATAAATAAATCCCATCACAATTGGCTTATCTTTTCCAGGCGAGTTTGCTTGAACCTCTTTAGCAGGAGTACATCCAGTCCAAAGGCGCGAGGTGACTGCAAACGCTGTAGTAGATAAAATCCCACGAATTACTTGACGCCGAGGTATAAACAATGACTTTTTGGTACTCATTCTCTATGTTCTCACTAAAAGTATTTAAGAGGAATTCATAGCTAAGCTGTAACGCTTATACTTGCTGGGAATTGCTAGATAGATTCACGCTACATTTGCCAGCTTTTAGTCGAGCTATTCAGCAATGAGATTAAATGCGTTAATAACTATTTACATTCACATCACATCGTGAATTTAATGAAAAAATACATGATGAACCACAACTAATTCTAAGATAAAATTAGTTTTTGCTGGAAAGGTTATTTTAGGAAAGTTGAATCCCCTAAAATTTAATGATGTTTATCTTATACCAATTACTTTTAGTGGTAAGTTTTTTTATAAAAACTTAATAATATTCGCCAAATTGTCTCCCAAAAAGTTCGCTAGAAACAAAATTAAACAATAATGTTCACCACAAACAAAAATTATTTTTGAGTTCGGGCACGCAACTAGCTTTTTAGTCTTGGACGCAACGTAAAAATAAGTCGAGGCTGAATCAAAAATAATAGAAATCGATCTTATAAAATCAGAAAAAATGTTATTGATTTCTAATAACAGTCAATAAGACGTATTTTATGTCTGAACAACCTAGTTTTCCCATCCCAAAAACTGCCCAAGCCGATCGAACAACAGGGCGTTATATTATTACTTTCGGCGAAGATGCGGTGACAGAAGGGTTAGCCCTCCTAAGTGACCAAGCTGGCATCACGGGACTGGCCAATGCTGCCGATTTCCCCGACTCGGTTCTAGACTTGGGCAAAATTGAAGGAGCAGGGGAAGCGGTGTTCCCAACTCTCGGTGTGGCCGTCGTCTCCTTAGAGGAAGGGGGTTTCAGCAGCATCATGACATCAGCGGGAGAGGATTCTACCATCTTGGCGATCGAACCGGAGCGCACTTTCTACGCCATTGAGGATGGATTGTCCCTAGAGTATTTGCGGGGCTATCGCGATGCGGTGGATAACCTGTACGAGAAAGCCACTACTACAGAGGTAGAAGGAATCAACCAACAAGAATGTTTTGCTGATGATATCGAGTTTACTTGGGGTCTGAAAGCAACGAAGGTGATGAACTCTCTGTTGACTGGTAGCGGAATGAAAGTTGCCGTGCTGGATACGGGGATGGATTTATTGCATCCTGACTTCGCGGGCCGATCGAATTGAGTTAGCAAGTTAACTTTAAACTCTTTAGACTCAAAAACCCGGTTTTTCAAGAAAACCGGGTTTTTTGAATTTATAGAACCCATTTGACTTCTTTTAGCGATCGCCCATAGCACTCTATCGCTTCACAGCAGTCGATCTTTCCACAAAAGTCGATCGCCCATAGCAGTCTCTCGCTTCACAGCAGTCTCTCGCTCACAGCAGTCGATGGCCCTCAAAAGCTCTTTTTTGAGGTCGTTGTGTTTAAACCCAAGCTCGGAAACCCGGTTTCTTGAAGAAACCGGGCTTCTATTTCACTGCTTATGACTACACCGTTACGGTGAAGGCTGTATTGGAGAGGGTATCGGGAGAACCCACAATTGTGGCAAACTTACCACCACCTGGCCCAAAGCCTGCCAGATTATTGTTCGGGTTGTAGAACAAACTGCCAGTCAGACGGTTGTAAACAATCTCATTTGGGTTGTTTCCTGCTATGCTGGCTTCTAATGCGGCAGCCACATTGATTGACGCAAAGTCTGTAGGCAGCAAAACATTACCAGCAAGAGGAAACGTTTCGAGAGCTGAGAAAACTGCCTTGGACAGGAAAATTTTGTCGATCCCAACCACGAAGTCATTGATTGTATCTACACCAGCCCCAGGAAGATCCGTATCGAAGTCGAATCGGTCACTACCTAATCCGCCAGTAAGGATGTCACTGCCACCTTTCCCCTCAAGGGTATCATTGCCACCTAGGCCACTAAGGTTATTGCTGGCGCTGTTACCCGTGATTCGGTTGTTGAGGGCGTTACCCGTACCGGTGATGGCACCTACCCCCGTAAGGAGTAGGTTTTCCACGTTAGCATCCAGGGTATAGCTGGCAGAAGACTGGACAATATCAATGCCCTGATTGGGACCCTCAAACAGGTCGTCAACGGTCGTGCTGACGATGTAAACGTCATCACCTATTCCACCGAAGAGGTTGTCAATACCCGCTTCAAGTGCATTAAGGGTGTCGTTGCCTTCCCCACCGTACATGAAGTCTAGACCTGGGCCAGCATTTAGCGAGTCATTTCCCGAATCGCCATAGATACTGTCGTTACCACCACCCCCATTGAGGGTGTCATTTCCACCAGCGCCAAAAATATTGTCCGCTGCTACACCTCCAGTAAGGTTATTAGCAAGATTGTTTCCGAATAAATTTGCCATGATATTTGCCCCTGAAAAAATTCAGTACATTAAATGTGAATTTGGAGGATCGAAATAGGCTGTGAATAACTCTCAGATGTTAATATTGCCAAGCTCAATTAATACAAGCCTTGACCATAAATTATTTGCTTGATGCTGATGAGTTGTATCAGTAACAACTCTGATGAGATAAATCCCCCCTTCCTCTGAGATTCATCGTTGAAATTACTGACTTCAGCAACCTACTTATTGACACTCCTCGGCTTAAAGGCACGAGGATTTTTGATTCATAGAGCAGACTTGCCGATAAGCGAATTGCTTCAACATCAGTAGCGGTAATATCTCCACAAACGTTTAGGGCTTCACCCCAAGTTCCCGTATGCCCTACGGTACTTAATCTCC
This sequence comes from Microcoleus sp. D2_18a_D3, assembly GCF_036702455.1. Taxonomy (NCBI): domain Bacteria; kingdom Bacillati; phylum Cyanobacteriota; class Cyanophyceae; order Oscillatoriales; family Microcoleaceae; genus Microcoleus; species Microcoleus sp. D2_18a_D3. The sequence continues at coordinate 10,619 of NZ_JAUBTK010000032.1, read as the reverse complement.
GACTCAGGATATTCTTCGCGGTATTGTGATCTCGATCTAAAATACATCCACACTCACAAACATGAGTAGGTGTTGATAGATTTTTCACAGGGCACATTTGCGCAGCTAGAACATTCTTGAGATGGCCCTTACCTAGAATCACTCTAGCTAGAATCACTCTAGATATAATTCGGTAGAACCCTTCTTTTATAGCAGCTATTACTTAAGTAGTCCTATATTATTTACAATACTTTACAAAATAGTCTAGTTATTTGGTCGTATCGGCTAAACTTTAAGCATAGCTTGGAGTCCAAGATAAATCCCGAAAAAAAAACAGCTTTTAAATGAAAAATATAAGCATCTCAAAAAATTAGTGCAGTTTTTATTAATAAATCGTCCGACCCTCATCAGAAGCTTGATTTCTGACTGCTTGACTCTGACGGGGCAGGCAGTCAGAAACCAACCTGACAAAGGATTTGGAAGTTTTTGGAGAGGTCTATTGCATCGCCTCTTAAATGAAGGAGAGTTGATTATTAAATGGCGAACAATCAAAAACAAGCGTAATGCTTGTATCACAGTTTCAATGCACAACAGCTTATTAACTCATAATTGACTACTTGAATTCCTTAACTTTTCAGGCTAATAGCCGTGACAATAGTCCACGCATCCACCAACAGCAGCAGCAGCGTACATAAAAGTAAAATAAGATACATCCAAGGCTGCGACAAAGGGCGGACATCTCTAGTATCAATACCTGTTTTTGCTTCCACCAAACCGACTAATTTAGCAAACCCAGCCACTCGCATGGGCAGCAAATAACCTTCACCCGCATGACTCAAAAAATAGTAAACTAAACCTCCTTGACCGGTCGAGCGAGGTTTGAGAGCTTTTACCTCAGTCCAAGGTAACGACCAACCCTTGCGAAACAAACGCGGAAACCACTTGGGATATGTGACTTCAATCCCTTCCTCGCTCAAAATTACCCTTTCACTGAGTACGCCGTACAGGCCCACAGCCCCGACAACAATTCCTGCCCAGAGTGCGGCGGGAGGAACGGCTGCTTTCGTTACTTCCGACAAAAACGGCAAGGGAATTGTCAGGGCTGTGTACAAGCTCAACAGCGTGATTCTAATCAGGGGAGAAAGCCGGAATATCGCCGGCTCAAATACTGGGGCAGAAGATGGGGAAGAAGCAAGAGGTTGTGCTGACATGGCTGAAATTCGAGAAGCTGTTTAAAGATATTTTTGCACAGTTGTCGAGCCCGCCAACACAACTCAGGGAAATACGAAAAACCGGACAATATTTGCAGTTGTGAGTTTTGATCTAAAATTCATTTCAGAAACTTTGATTTTTAACTGTTGAGTTTTTACCGCTTTGCAGAAGTTGGAATTTTGAGCGCAGAGTTATCAATTAACTGACAATTTATAACTCAAAACTCACAACTTCGATTAATCAACGGCGGTTAGTGCCGGTACAGTCAAAGGTTCTGAGATTTCTCGGGATTTGGGGCGGCCGGCCATTACTGTTCGATCGCCCTGAACAGCCTCTGGGGATCTGCTAGGATGGACGTTTGAATAGGGGCCTTCGTTAATCTGCAAGCGAGCGCAAGGAATTTTATCCGACAAAATTGCACTGGCCATCATCCCGGTGTGAATTTCCAATGCTGCAGCGGGCATCGCTTCAAACACTAAGCGCTGTCCGGGAAAAACTACTCGTTCAAAGTACCAGTTAGGAATGTTGGCGATGCGAGCAATCTGAATCTGACTGGTGGCATTGACGTAGCAGCACAGAATCTTGCTGTCGGTGTCTGAGGGTACGGGGTCAAGAATTTGAGCCATAACTGCTGAGGGAGCCTTGCCTAAAAGTTTTAGTTATCTTCTCAGGCTAACACTAGGCGATCCCGCCTACTGTAAAGCCGACTACCAACTCCCTAATACATGAGAGACCGATCGTACCTAACTTAAAATCTAACCGGATAAATATCTAATTTTTGACTCCTAGCTGGGATTTTCATTCAAAATACGCTGTATTGACTTAAAAATTAGCTTTTTTCTGCTGCTCTCGCCGATCGACACCAACAAGCTCGGCTTTTAGCCAGTTTTAAAAAATTTAAGAATATTTAATGTCAAATTGCGAAAATTAGACATATTGTAAAGTTATATTAAAAGAATATTAACATAGCTGAAAAAGTTCCACTTTAGGATATGGCAATCATGGAAAACCGAGAAAACCGAGTCCTGTACGTTCGCCTCCCTTGCAATCCTATTTTCCCGATCGGAGTTGTGTATCTTTCGGATCACGTACACAAGCTGTTTCCCGATGTCGAACAACGCATTTTCGATTTAGGTGCCGTACCCCCCCTGGATTTCGCTAAAGCTTTAGATGCCAGGATAGACGAGTTTAAGCCGACTCTGCTGGTTTTCTCTTGGCGGGACATTCAAATTTACGCGCCCGTGGGCGGCAGAGGTGGCAATCCGCTGCAAAATGCCTTCGAGTTTTACTACGCCAAAAATCTGCTGATCAAGTTCCGGGGAGCCCTCGGAGGACTGCGTTTAGCCGGGTCTTACTACACCGAACTCTGGCGCAATTTGGGACTGATTAAGCGCGGATTGAAGCGGGCCCGGAAATACCGCCCGGAAGCTCGTGCAGTGGTCGGCGGCGGTGCTGTGAGCGTGTTTTACGAGCAGTTGGGACGCAGTTTGCCGGCGGGAACTGTGGTTTCGGTGGGGGAAGGGGAAGCTTTGCTGGAGAAGTTGATTAAAGGCGAAGATTTAGCGGAGGAAAGGTGTTATGTGGTGGGAGAAACCGTGCCGCGCGCGAAGCTAATTCACGAAAAGCCAGCCAACATCGAGAAAACTGCCTGCGATTATAACTACATCGAAACGATTTGGCCGGAATTTTCCTATTATCTACAAGATATGGACTTCTACGTCGGAGTCCAAACCAAGCGCGGCTGTCCTCATAATTGCTGTTACTGCATTTATACGGTGATTGAAGGGAAACAAGTGCGGATCAATCCGGCGGATGAGGTGGTGGCGGAGATGCGGCAATTGTACGATCGAGGTATCCGCAATTTCTGGTTTACCGACGCTCAATTTATCCCCGCGCGCAAATTCATCGATGATGCAGTTGAATTATTGCAAAAAATCATCGCCGCCGGCATGACTGACATACACTGGGCTGCTTACATCCGTGCGGATAATCTCACACCAGAGTTGTGCGATTTGATGGTAAAAACGGGGATGAATTACTTTGAAATCGGCATCACCAGCGGTTCCCAGGAACTGGTTCGGAAAATGCGGATGGGCTACAACTTGCGAGTAGTTTTGGAAAATTGCCGCGATTTAAAAGCAGCAGGTTACAACGATGTGGTTTCCGTGAATTACTCATTTAACGTCATTGACGAAACCTTTGAAACCATCCGGCAAACTATTGCTTATCACCGAGAATTAGAGCGTATTTTTGGAGCAGATAAAGTAGAACCGGCGATTTTCTTTATTGGGTTGCAGCCGCACACAATTTTGGAAGAATACGCCTTTAAACAGGAGATTCTGCAACCTGGTTACGATCCCATGAGTTTGATGCCTTGGACAGCGCGCAAATTGCTATGGAATCCCGAACCTTTGGGTTCGTTCTTCGGACAAATTTGTTTAGAAGCGTGGCAGCGTAATTCCAATGATTTCGGCCGCGAAGTGATGGCAATTTTGGAGGAAAAACTCGGCTGTGCGGATTTGGAAGAGGCATTAACCGCGCCGGTGGAAATCAAAGACAAACAGTTGGCAGCCGTTAATTAATTACCAGGTTCGCAGTCAGGACGACCGTCCGTGAAAAAAGGGGAAATGGAAGAAAAAATGTGTTTTCTGTTTCCCTTTTTATTATTCAATAAATAGGTAAGTGCAAATAAACATTACCGTGTAAAATCAAATCCGCCCTTCATCGTCCTGTATTCATCTCTCTGTTCTCTGACTCTGCGTTCTCTGCGTTCTCTGCGGTTTAATCATTCCAATGCAACCGGAATTGATATAACAGAGTCAGTTCGCGACATGGGGGCGCTTATTCCCGGTTTCTACGAAAATCAAAGGTTTAGTAACGAGAAATATATGAAGAAACCCGGTTTCTCAGATCAGCGTGAACAAGTCATAAAATCTTAAAAATCTCCTCAATGCAAGAGATTGCTTTCCTGCGATCGCATTGAGATACTTATGTATTTTCACTGGTGTAGCGTGCACAGTTCGCACCTTAGTTAAACCGACGGTGTACCGGGTTCCGTGCACCTCTCACCTCTGATATTAAATATTATTAATATCCAGCAAAGATCGCTTAAGATGTAATTATATAGTTAAAACCAGGAGTAACAGGATGTTTTATAAAGATACAGTTAAGGGCATTAAAGAAGTAGTTCTAGTTATGGCAGGCATTAGTGCGATTCCCTTCGGGATAGCTTCGCTTCACGGCTTTTTGACAGCCTCAGCAGAAGCAACTGCACTACATCAACCCGCACCCAACACTTTGGGCAATAATCAACCGCTGCAAATTGCTCAAGTTGAGGGATGTCCTAGGGATCAAATGGTGCAATTTTTCGCAACGCCCAACTTTTCTATATACATTTGCAAAACCCAGGAAGGCGATATTTTTTACCGCGGCCTCAGCAAAATAAATGGCACCCAAATCAATGTCATGCAAGTAACAGCAGGTGATGACGGAAGTTATGAAGCGACTAACGGCAATATTATCTACTCGATTAACCCCCAACGCCTACAAGTCCGCCAGAATGGTAAGGTAATCTTGACCGAAGCTGTCATTAAGTAACACTAACTGTTATTTAATGATAAATTCACTAAATTTAGGGTGTATTTTATTTAATATCATGTCCGATGGATTAACCATAATATCCCGGCCGGGCGGGTTTTTGAGATTGTCAATTATTGGCAGGTATTGTTGGTGAACCCGCCCCTACAAAAATTGCGATGGCTCGACCGGACATGATTTAAGTTAAAAATTTAAGAGGCACCAAAACATATTGATTCCTTAATAATCAAAGAGAATCAATGGTAACGGTTATAAGATTGACTAACTTTTGTTCAAATATCTCTCAATCAAGACGATCGCCACAATATCATCCACTGGTCTCGGCGGCGTCCGCATTCCCTCCGGAATCAAGCGCGAAAGTCCCGTCGGAGGGTACATTTGCCAGTAGCGTTCCCTCGCTTCTAAACTGCTGTACCTCTCGTCAACCTGAACAATTTTTATCAAAGGCGACAAACTCTGCGTCAGTTTTTGTTTCCAACTCTTAGAAGTCGTTTGATCTCCGATTACCAATAACTCAATGGGAAACTGTTCGCACAAAGATTGAATAGTAGATATCGCTGCTTCCGACAGCACAACTTGATGGTAGCAGACCTTCTTATCTCTACCCATTACAGCTATGCCGCATTTGTCTTTACCCGGATCGAAACCTAAAATCATAGCCAGTTACCCATTATTAATTACCCAATTTATTTTTTAATTTTCGCCTCCGCCTTGAATCTGTTGTCCGGTGCGAAAAACAACGACTCCGTTTTCACGAGCAACTAAATCTATTTTAAGCGGGCCGGCAATGTAAGTGACATCTGCGGCGATCGCCTGAACATCCAGCGGTTTATCGTACTGCTGCAACCGCTCGATAAAACCAGCTAAAGTTTCAACCCGATTGTCGGCCACTTGAACTCTCCCGCCGACAACACCGATCAGGCGAGCCCGAAATTGACAAGCTTCTATCAATTGCAGCAACTGCTGCCGCACCTGTTCGTCGGTCAAAGTCACGGAATCGACAGCAACCCCTGCAATCACATCTCCAGCGCGGAACACAACTCGATTGATTTCTGCTTCTGCAAATACCTTAATTAGCTTTTCTTCCCGCAGGTAATTAGCACCAGCGACAATTCGCACCACGTAGTCTTGACCGTCTTTAATCTGACTAATTAGTTGATCAATTTCTGCTTTAGTAATTTGAATAACCTGGTCCCTAACCTTGGTATTTTCCGGCTGCATCAGTCCGACGGTGGTTTTATTTGCTTCTCGCAAAAGCCGATCGATCGCGCCACTTGCCATACCGGGTTCGACAATGCGAACGACGCCAGCAGCTAAAATTTGACCGCGCCTGATGGCAACTGTACCCTCGCGAATTGCCTGAAAATCGCGTTCCAAAACTTGCACTTGCTGCTGCAATAAAGTTTGTTGCTGTTCGAGTTGAGTTTGTTGCTGTGCCAAGGTTTCTAGGAGTGCTTCCCTCTCGGCAATTACTTTGTCGCGCTCGACAATTATTCGATCGCGCTCGGCCAGATTTTGCACCCGCTGGGCAATTTCCTTGTCTCGCTGGGCAATTAGTTCGTTGCGAGCGACAATTTCTCGATCGCGTTGGGCAATTTCTCGATCGCGCTGGGCAATTTGAGTTTTTACCTGCTCCCGCTGCTCGATTAACTGTTGGCGCTCTTCTTGCAGTTGGGCGATTTCCGAGCCTAAAGTCGTTTTTTGAGCAGAAACTGTTTTCAATTGGTTCTCGGTGCGATCGAGCTGAGCTTGTGTAGTCGATCGAATCGTTTCCACCAGTTTCAATTGTTCTTCGGTGCGGGATTTAGCTGCTTCCACGCTGCTGAGCTGTTCTTCTGTCTTAGATTTAGCCGCTTCTACCTGACTTAACTGCTCTTCAGTTTTAGACTTGGCTGCTTGCACGCTGTTGAGCTGGGCCCGCAGCGAGTTTAATTTTGTTTGCGTCCGAGCTTGCTCAGCATTAGCTGCTTGGAGGGATTGATTTATTTGCTCTAAATTGGCTCTAGCTTGCGCTTGAGCAGCTCTGGCTTGAGCTAATTCACTTTCAACTCGATTTTTTTCTTGAGTGGCTTGGTTGATTTCTCTGCGGGCGTTGTTGAGCCTTTTTTGAATCTCGTCTATTCTAAAAACTCCCGTTCGCAGCGGCTTGCTAGTTGCAAACAAAATGCCCAGAGTAATTGCTGACAGGATGCTGCCGGCCATCACTGTCACAACAACAGCAGTATCGCGGGGGCGAAGTTTGAACAAGCTCAACCTTGCCTTGCCGACTTTCGTCCCAAGGCGATCGCTGACAGTGGCGATCACACCCCCCAACACTAAAATTACAAATACCAGGATGTATCCAGCAGTCATTCCGATTTTAGATTTTGGATTTTGGATTTTGGATTGAATCTAAAATCCAAAATCCAAAATCCTATACTTTCTCGGCATCAAGTGAATTGCTGGCTTAGGGCCACCGGGTTGTGGACTGTGATCTTTTTCTTGTGGATCGAGATCATGGTTTCTTGCCTGAGATCGCCCAGCAAACGAGTCACCGTTACCCGCGTCGAGCCGATCGCTTCGGCGATCGCTTGGTGGGACAGCTTCAAATCTATCGTAATCCCCTCTGTACCGGGCACGCCAAAATCCCGGCACAGAATCAGCAAAAAGCTGACGAGTCTCGATCCCATATCTCGGTGGGCCAGCGTTTCGATCATCATCTCGGTTTGCAAAATCCGAGACGACAGTCCCCGCAGCATCACCATCGATAATTCCGGGTCTTCCTTAAGCGCTTTCTCGACTTGTTCGATCGGCAGCGAGATCAATTCCACCGGCGTAAAGGCTACCGCGTGGTAAAACCTGTCCGATCGGTGTCCCGTGATCAGAGACAGCACCCCAAATACGCTATTTTCGCGCAGGAGGGCGACTGTAATTTCTTCACCTGCTTCGTACACCCTGGAGAGCTTCACAGCACCTCTAATGAGAACGTAGACGCGCTCAGCCGGGTCTCCAGGGAAAAAAATTGTCTTGCCCCGTTCAAAGGTTTCCACAATGGGTGGAAACGCCCCGCCGCTGATTTGGCGGAACACGGCTGCTAGCGGTCTATCATGCGTCACGACTAGATCCTTTGTACTAATCAATACTTTATAACTTGCGGATTAACCTTATTGAGTAAATATACTTCCCAACCTCCAATATGCAAGGATTCTGTTACTTCCATTTAATATTAAGGTAAACACACGCTGTATGATTAAATCTAGCCCTTCTCTTAACTTTTTCAATTCCGCCTCCATGTAGCTCCACAGCCAAATTAATATCAACTGTGTCTCAATTGTGTCTCAATTGTGTCTCAATCAGTTAAATCTGAATCAGTTGTGTCTAAACTGGCGGGGTTGTCGCATAGAGCCAGTCAGGAACCTCAGCCTAAAGGCATGAGGCTTGGAAGAGAAATCTAACAAGCCGTTCTGACCAGCCTAAGTCCGCTTGCGGACTATGTTTTTTGAGTCACGATACCGGAGAATGCGTAGCTAGTTTTCCGCTCTATCGCTGGAGGTTAAACAGTTCTAAGGTCACTGGAACAGTGCTTTCAGCCTAACAAGCTCACTAAACTTTGGCGAAGCTAACATTACCCAAAAATGGGATGGAGACAACCATATCTCCAATGGAGGGGCAACCATACCCCTCCACTCCGAAAGGGGTTTTTATTTAATGTAAAGCCGTCCTGGAAGGACGGGGTTTCTAACCCAGCAATTTCGATGATAGATTTGACCGGAAAAAATGCTCTTGTTACGGGCATTGCCAACAATCGCTCGATCGCCTGGGGCATCGCTCAGCAGCTCCACAAAGCTGGGGCCAACCTCGGCATAACTTATTTGAAGGACGAGAAAGGCAAGCACGAGCGTAAAGTCGCTGAACTGGTGGAACCGCTCAATCCCAGTCTGTATTTGCCCTGCAATGTCCAAGACGAGAGCGAAATTGAGTCTACTTTTAAAACCATCGCCGACAAGTGGGGCAAGTTAGATGTCCTGATCCACTGTCTGGCTTTTGCTGGCAAGGACGAACTTTCGGGAGATTTCACCAACACTTCGCGCCAAGGTTTCTCCAATGCTTTGGATATTAGCGCTTACTCGCTGGTGCGGCTTTGTGCTGCTGCTAAACCGCTGATGGCCGAGGGTGGCAGTATTGTGACCCTGACTTATTTGGGCGGCGTCCGGGTAGTTCCTAACTATAATGTGATGGGAATTGCTAAGGCGGCTTTGGAAATGAATGTTCGTTATCTGGCTGCTGAACTCGGCCCGTTAAATATTCGGGTAAATGCAATTTCTTCGGGCCCGATTCGGACTCTGGCTTCGTCAGCAGTTGGCGGTATTCTGGACATGATCCACCACGTTGAGGAAGTGGCGCCGCTGCGGCGGACGGTGACTCAGCAGGAAGTGGGAAATGCTGCGGCTTTTCTGTGCAGCAATCTCGCTAGCGGGATTACGGGTCAAGTTTTGTATGTCGATGCCGGTTACGAAATCATGGGAATGTAACTGTTGTCGATAATTTTGAGTGATGTAGGGGCGGGTTTAGACAAAAAACTTTAACTATAACAAGTAAGTTTTATGCAAAAGCCGCCCCTTTCGAGAGTTTTGAGTTTTGCATAATTCTCTTAACTAAACACTTGAGCATCAGCGCCGATCAAGCTGTAAAGTTCAATTACTAATTATCAATAACTAATGAATGACCAATTGCGAATTATGGAGATAATCGATCGCCCTTCTGGGCCTCCTGCAAGTTCAGTTCAACCAGCTAGGGCCGCCTTGGTGAAACGCACGACACTGGAAACGGATGTCACGGCCAGCCTCAATCTAGACGGTGTAGGAACTTGCAAGGCGTCTACGGGGATTCCGTTTTTAGACCATATGTTGCACCAGATTGCTTCTCACGGATTGATCGATTTGGACGTGCAGGCGATCGGCGATTTGGAGATTGACGACCACCACACGAACGAAGATGTGGGAATTACCTTGGGCCAAGCGCTAGCAAAAGCTGTCGGGGATCGATCGGGCATTTCTCGCTTCGGGCATTTCATCGCACCTTTGGATGAAGCTTTAATTGAAGTAGTGCTAGACTTTTCGGGACGGCCTCACTTAAGTTACAGCTTGGAAATTCCCAACCAGCGGATCGGCACTTACGATACCGAATTAGTGAAAGAGTTTTTTTCGGCGGTAGTGAACCACACTCAAATGACACTGCACATTCGACAGTTGCAGGGGGGAAATTCTCATCACATTGTGGAAGCGGCGTTTAAGGCATTTGCGCGAGCTCTGCGGATGGCGGTGGAAATCGACCCCCGGCGCGCCACTCGGATTCCTAGTTCTAAAGGAGTTTTGTAGTATTGGGTTTGTAGTAGCGTTTGGGCGCTACTACGAACCTGTAAATCAAAATATATCTGCTATATAGTTAAAAACACCTTGACTTCCCTCGCCGTACTTCCCGATAAATTCAGCGATTAGTCGATCGCTACACCTTTCTATAGCTTCATCAATAGAACGTTGTGCTAAAACTTGACGAGCCGACTGACGCAAAACTTCAAACAGATTCACTGTATAGCGAGTATCTTCACTGACAAAATCCCACAGTTCTCGACCGATTAAAGTGATCATTTCCGAATTTGGCAAAATTTGCTTCAGCAAACCAAGTGTTACAGTTTTATTAGTTCTTTTGCCGTAAGCTATACCAATATAAGCGCGATCGCCCTCGTTAATTTTTTCCTCAATTTTCGCAGCCCAATATATAGGACTTACGCATTGACAAAATAACCAAATAGTGCATTGATAAAGAGGGAACGTCTACTAACGGGTATCAGA